>JAIXUR010000519.1 GCA_027483425.1 Cyanobacteriota bacterium
CGCGCTGCCCTCAATGCCGTCATTGACTACGGACGTCCCAGTGCGATTCGGCTAGCGGTGCTAATCGATCGGGGCCACCGGGAGTTGCCCATTCACCCCGACTTTGTCGGTAAGGCCCTGCCAACGGCCAAGGATGAATCGGTGAAGGTATTTTTGCAGGAGTCCGACGGCCAGGACGGTGTGCAGTTGCTGAAGCCAACGGCATGACCAGTGAGGGGGAGGGAGGGAATTAGCCCTGGGCCGAGTTATTACATCTGGTGTGCGATCGCGTCTAACACCCTGGTTTTTCTTTAGGATAGGGGGCACTGATTTTCGCCATTGCCGCTGTGACTTTATTGCCCGCCGCCACTGCCGCCGAGACCCAGGCCCGCAAGGCCGATCACCTGCGCATTTGCCTAGAGGGGCCGGTGCAGTGCGCCCAAGTCACCACAGGGCTAGAGCGCTATCGGTTTACCCACTGCTGCCTGCCCGAGCTCGATTGGCACGATATTGACCTCAGCACCGGCTTTTTGGGCCATCGGCTGGGGGCCCCGCTGCTGATTTCGTCCATGACCGGGGGCACCGCAGCCGCCCATCAGATTAACCAGCGGCTGGCGACGGTGGCTCAGCACTACGGGCTGGCCATGGGGGTGGGTTCCCAGCGGGTGGGGGTGGAGAATCCTGAGTTGATGGGGACGTTTGCGGTGCGATCGCTGGCTCCCAATATTTTGCTGCTGGCCAATCTGGGGGCGGTGCAGTTCAACTACGGCTACGGCCTCGACCAGTGCCGCCGGGTGATCGACAAGCTGGAGGCCAATGCCCTGATTTTGCACCTCAACCCCCTGCAAGAGGCGGTACAGACCCGGGGCGATACCAACTTTAAGGGACTGCTCGGGAAAATTGAGCAGCTTTGTGCCGCGTTGTCGGTGCCTGTGATTGTCAAGGAGGTGGGTAACGGCATTAGCGCCCCGATGGTGCGGCGGCTGATCGAGGCCGGGGTAGCCGCCGTGGATGTGGCCGGGGCCGGGGGCACCTCCTGGGCCAGGGTGGAAAGCGAGCGGGCGATGGATGCCCACCAACGGCGGCTGGGTCAGACCTTTGGGGAGTGGGGGTTGCCCACGGCCGATTGTATTGTGGCGGCCCGGCGGGTGGCCCCGACGCTGCCGCTGATTGCCTCCGGGGGCCTACGCCACGGGCTGGATGTGGCCAAAACCCTGGCCCTAGGGGCGGATCTGGCGGGGTTGGCGCTGCCGTTTTTGCAGGCGGCTAATGAGTCGGAGGCGGCGCTAGCGGCGCTGGCGGAGGTTCTGATCGCGGAGATTACCACGGTGCTGTTTTGCACGGGCCAGGGAACCCTGGCGGGCCTGCGGCAGCCGGGGGTACTGGAGACCGTGGGATGACCGCGGGAAACTCTGATCACGCGCCAATTTTTGCCTTCAGATCGGCTTTAATCCGGTTCAAGATCGAGGCTTCATCGAGGCTGTCGAGAATTTCAGCCATCACCGCCCTGGGGCCATTGGGCCCCCAGGTGGCCCCGTTGGTGAGATAGGTTTTGGTGATCTGGCCAATGCCGTAGGTGGCCAGGCCCGCCACCCCGCCCTGGGCTAGGGCCACCGGAATATAGGGGGCTAGGGCCAGGCCACCGGTGGCCACCGCAGATACCCCGAGCATCCCCTTGAGCGAGCTCAGGCCCAGGGTAATGACCAGTTCGCTGACGGTAATGCCCCCCAGCCCCAGGGCAATCTGCCGCAGCAGCTTGAGGGCGGCGGGCCGGGTCATGGGCAGGCCGTAGAGCCGCGACAGGGTGAGAATGAGCATGACATCAATGACGGTGCCACCGACCAGATCGGCCAGGGTAACCGGGTTGAGGGCCACCGCCACCGCCTTCAGCAGGGTGGCATTCCAAATCGTGTCTTCGGCGATGCGATCGCAGATCTGCCGCTTGCGCTCCAAAATCTCAGCGCTCACCCCCTCGGCGTACATCAGGGTGTTGAGGGCCACCAGGGCCTTGCCCTCCCGGTGCAAAATGTCGAGAATTTTGAGTTTCAGATCATCCACCTGGGGCTGGCTGCGCACCGTTTGGTAGGTTGTTTCGCCATCGGGCTGGAGAATAGCCTGCACCGCCAGGGGCGAAGCCGCCGCCATGACGATTTCATCGGCAGAAATCAGATTCTGCAGGCGGCGATCGCGCAGGGTTTCGTAGATCACCTGGCGATCGGCCTCGGGGTACTGGTCGACCTTGTTAAACACCAGCAGCATGGGCTTGCTGACCTGGCGCAGGGTTTCCAGGGCCTCGTACTCGACCCGGGTAATGTCGCCCGCCACCACAAACAAAATCAGATCCACCTGCTCAGCGATGCGCCGGGCCAGGGCCGCCCGGTCTTCGCCATTGACCTCATCCAGGCCGGGGGTGTCGATCAGCTCAATGCTCGACTGCCCCACCCCCTTCAGCGACACCCGCAGCAGGTCAGGGATATCACCCGCCAGGGGTTCACGGCTGGCCGACCAGCGGGCTCCCTCCACCGCCTGGGTCACCCCGTGGGTAGGGCCGGTGGCAAAGACCGCTTCCCCCAGCAGCGCATTCAGCAGCGACGACTTGCCCCGCCCCACCAGGCCAAAGACCGCGATGTGCACCACCGTGTGCTCAAGCTTATCGATCAGACCCCTGAGGCTTTGCAACGCCTCCTCGACTCCCGCCTGCTCCCGGGCGGTGAGATTCAGGCGCTGCACCAGACTGCCCAGGGCCTCCTGGGCACGGCGATAGTTCAAGTCGTCTTGCAGGTCTTGAAAATCAACCACCAGATCCCCCAGTTCCTGCTCCACCTCGGCCCAGGTGGCGGGGTCGGCGGCGGGCAGACTGAGGGGGGTACCCTGCAGGTCTGCCACCAGCTGGCCCAGTTCTGCCTCCACCTCATCCCAGGTGGGGGAATGGACAATGGCCAGGGGGGCGGGAGAGTCTGGATCGGTCATAGGGATCGCAAGCGGGGCTTTCCTTAAGCATAGCGCCGCAAGAATAGCGCCGCCCGTGGGGGCCGGCAGGGGGGTAACCGGCCAAGCCACCTAGGGGTTAGCGGAGTTGACTGATTTAGCCCCCTTCAGGTAGGCAAACACAGACTTATCGCCAATATCAGGCACGATCGGCTGCACAGCTTTGCGCAGGGCAAACACCAAAAATAAAATCGCCCAGGCGACCAGCAACCCCTGTTTAACCGCTAGCGGCAGCCCGCCGAACAAATGCCCCAGCAGCAGTAGGGGCACCAGGGGGGTCAGCAGCTTAGTCTCAACGCGATCGAAGCAAACAGCCTCTTTGAAACAAATCCCGGTCAGGGCCGCAAAGGTGAAGCCCAGCCCCCACAGCACCTGGGGTTGGTCAATCACCGTCTGGGCCAGGGGGCCATCAATGCCGTGGGCCAGGGCCAGGGAGGCCAGCCCCCCCACCAGCCAAAACCCCTGCAAGAGCCGATGCAGCGGCACCAGATAAATATGAATGGTGGCCAAGCTCAACCCCAACCCCAGCCAAAACACCGTGTAGAGGATACTGATGAGCTGTACCAGGGTGGGGTTTTGGTTAAAGCCGAGGGCCAGCCCAGTGCCTACACCAAAGGCAAGGGCCGCCACCATCAGGCCCATGCGGTAGAGCACCACCCCACGGCGATCGCCCGTCGTAATCGTGTAGTCCCCAAACTGGCCAGAATAGACCACTGGAGCCTCCTGCGCAGCGCTGTCCATCGCATTAACCCTGGGATGAGAAAACCTACCCCTATCTTATGGGGTCAGGAGGGACAATTGGGTGGGGAGGACGAGGGCAAAACAGGTTTGGGTGGAGTCGCTGGTCACCTCAATCTCACCCCCCAGATGGGTCACGAGCTTCTTGACCAGGGTCAGACCCAGGCCAGTCCCCCCCTGCTTCCAGGGGTCGGCACTGGGCACCCGATAAAACTTGTCAAAAATGCGCGGTATTTCCTCCGCAGGAATGGTCACCCCCGTGTTGGTAATGGCCAGGCGCACCTGTTCGTCGGGAGCAGCAGAGTGGGCCGCTATGGTCAGGGTAATGTGCTCGCCGGGGGGGGTGTACTTGCAGGCATTGTTGAGCAATTCGGCCAAGACCCGCTCCAGACTGGCCGGGTCAGTGTGAATGACGGGCAGGGTGGGCGCGATCGCCAGGGTCAGGGTTTGATCGCGGCTTTTGGTTCGGGTGACAAAACTGTCGATCCACCCCTGGAGCCAGGGGTCTAGCAAGACCGGTTCCGGCTGAATGGGGTGGTTGCCCACATCCAGGCGCTGCAGATCGAGGAGGTCATTAATTAAGCTGATTTCGCGTTCACATTCTTCCTGCAAAATGCTGAAGTAGCGGCCAATGCGGGTCTGCTCGGCCTTGGGCTTTTGCAGATCGGCGGCGAAGTCAAACTCCTGGTTGAGGGTCACCCCCAACAGCTGTAGCGCCACCCGCATGCTGGTCACGGGGGTGCGCAGCTCGTGGGACACCGTGCTGAGAAAGTCATCCTTCAGCGTGTTCAGGCGTTCTAGCTCCGCCACCTGGGACTGGGCCGCCTGGTAGAGTCGGGCCTGGCGAATGGCGATCGCACATTGGTTCGCCACCTGCTGCACCAGGCGAATTTCAATATCGTTAAACCCGTAGTCACGCCCGTTGATCAGCCAGAGATCCCCCAGCACGCCGCGATCGTCCACAATCGGGCAGGCCAGCATGGCCACATAGCCCCGCACCGGGTTTGGCTCCACCGAGCAAAACTGAAAGTACTGTCCGTCCAAAAGCTGGTGGTAGACCTCGGGAAAGGCCTCCATCTGGGCCACTCGCCCCTGGTAGGAGGGGCTAGAGCTGTTGTACTCGTAATAGATGGTAGACGTACCCTGCTCGAGGTCATATAGGGAGGTGTTCGATCCCTTCACCTCCAGGGCTTCGGTCAACTCCTTCACCGCCGTCAGCATAATTTGGTTGACGTCCAGGCTATCGCGCACCCGGTCGGTAATGCGTTTTAGGGTAGCCTCAAACTCCAGGGCCGTTTGCAACTGCTCCGTGCGCTGAGCCACCTGCTGCTCTAGATCCGTGTTGAGCTGCTGCACCTGGTGGTAGAGGCGGGCCTGCTTAATGGTGCTCCCCACCTGGGTAGCCACCTCCCGCAGGGTTTCAATTTCCCAGGTCGCCCAAGGGCGGGGACCGCTGCAATTGAGGGCACATACCAACCCGTACAGAGCCTCCCCCTGCACAATCGGCATGATCAGACAGGCCTTCACCTCGGCCTCGGTCAGCTGGTTCAGATAGGTCGGTGGCCGCTGGGCGGTGGCCATGTCGTCGATCACCTCCATATTCCCCTCGCGATAGCGCATCAGATCGACCGCCGTAAAGCTCAGGGCACTCGGCGAGTCCTCTCGCCCAACCTCCGTCGGCGTCCCGCTAGCCGATTCCGCCACGACACCGGTGTAGTCGGGGTCAAAGCTATAGAACATCACCCGGTCAATGCGCAGAAAGCGACGCACCTCATTCACAGTGGTTTTTAGCAGATCCTCAGAGTTAAGGGACTGCAAAAGATGCTGGGCGATCGCCCCCAGCAGCCGCTCCCGCTCCGACTGGCGCTGGAGCGTTTGCTCCACCTGCTGGAGCGTCGTCACATCCTGGAGCGTCACCAGCAGTCGCGATTCACTATTGACCATCCACCATGGCTGGGTGGTCACCACAAAGCTGCGCCGTTCCCCCCAGGAATCAGCGATCACCGTGGCATGGGTCTGCTCGTCGCCACTGGCGATCGCCCGCTGCTCCGCCGCCATCAACGCCTGGGCCACCTCGGCTGGAAACCCCCTCACCCCCTGCTGCTCCACGCGGGTTGCCAACTCCTCACCCAGCAGGTCGCGACCGGCGCGGTTGAGAAAGCATCCGCGCCGACCTGGGTCGAGCAGCCAGAGGGGAGTGGCGATCGCGTCTAGGACCTGGACCACTCCCTCGTCAAGGGAGCGCGCGGGTTCCCCGGGGCGGGGAGTAGCGGAAAAGGTAGACATAACCGTGGGGGCAATCGGGGCTAAGGTTAGGGCATGAATAAGGTCAGGGAATGAAATAGACCCCCAACCCTAGGGCGAATTCTATCTACCACTATGCCCAGGGCCGCGACAGAATGCCCAATCAGGCTATACAAAAGATCAATTCCAGAGAAACATTAAGACAGACTATTGCTAAAGCCCCTCCATAGTCTATAATCGTAGACCGTGCACATTTGCAGGCCCTATGAACGCAGAGGAAATTATCCGCTCCATCGAGGCGGAACAGCTAAAGACTGACCTCCCCACTATCTACGTCGGCGACACCATCCGTGTTGGCGTGCGCATTCAGGAGGGTGGTAAAGAGCGGATTCAGCCCTACGAGGGCACCGTCATCGCCATGCGCAACGGCGGTATCAATCGTTCCGTCACGGTACGAAAGATTTTCCAGGGCATTGGGGTAGAGCGGGTTTTCCTGCTCCATGCGCCCAAGGTGGCCAACATCACGGTGCTCCGCCGGGGTAAGGCCCGTCGAGCCAAGCTTTACTACCTGCGCGATCGTGTGGGCAAGGCAACCCGCCTAAAGCAGCGTTTCGATCGCCCAATCAACTAGAATCAAGTAGGTTGGGTTTTGGTACTTCCACCAGTGCCTGGCTCCATGCGTCCTTAGTTCAGTTGGTAGAACGCGGGTCTCCAAAACCCGATGTCGGGGGTTCGAGTCCTCCAGGGCGCGCTGCGGTGCGGTGGTGACAATTTCTCAGGTTTATGGTCTTTTGTCCTGGGGCAGACCTAGATTATGGGCATTGTCACCGCCTACACTCGTGAATCAGCCAGGCCGGTAAGGTGTCAGACTTAGCGGTTTTATTGAGTTTTATTGATCGATTAGGCCAGGCTTAACAGTCCAGTCTCGCGGTTAGTCAGTTCGGGCAAGCGCCAACAGGAGCCAAAGCAGTGGTTAAAAAAGACGCGGCAATAGAGCCCAAGGGTAAGACAGCCAACGCTCCAGCCGTCGCTGAAGACAAGTTTAACGTCGGCACTTTTCTGCAGGGCACCAAAGAAGAGCTGGGTAAAGTGGTTTGGCCCAGTCGGCAGCAGCTGATCAGTGAGTCAGCCGCCGTTATTCTTATGGTTAGCCTTTCCGCAACGCTGATTTATCTCGTTGACCGACTGTTTGGGTGGGTTTCGGGGCAGGTATTCTAATGGCGCTCACAGAAGAAGACTTTAACGACGACGACGCTTCCCTCGATCAGCCCCTAGGTGAAGACATCGGGGGCGATAGCCCAGACGGTGCTCCACCCAGCGGCGAAGGGGGAGACGGAGAAGCCGCCCGATACTACCAGCGCAAGGCTCGGTGGTACGCGGTTCAAGTCGCTTCGGGCTGCGAAAAGCGAGTTAAGTTCAACCTTGAGCAGCGCATTACCACCCTGGATGTGGTCAATCGTATCTTTCAGGTTGAAATTCCTCAAACCCCAGCGGTCAAGCTGCGTAAAGATGGCAGTCGCCAAAACATCGACGAAAAGGTCTTTCCTGGCTACGTGCTGGTGCGCATGTTCATGGATGACGAAGCCTGGTCGGTGGTTAAAAACACCCCCCATGTCATCAACTTTGTTGGTGCTGAGCAGCGCCGGGCCTACGGTCGCGGTCGTGGCCACGTTAAGCCCATGCCCTTGGGCATGAGTGAGGTCAAGCGCATCTTCAAACGCACCGAAGAGCAAAAGCCCGTCGTCAAAGTTGACATGGCCCCTGGGGATAAAATTACCGTACTCTCAGGGCCGTTCAAAGACTTTGAGGGCGAGGTGGTAGAAGTTAGCCCCGAGCGCAGCAAGCTCAAGGCTCTGCTGTCTATCTTCGGGCGCGACACTCCAGTCGAGCTGGAATTTAACCAAGTGCAAAAAGAGAGTTAATTAATGGCCAAGAAAGTTGTAGCGTTGATCAAGCTGGCGATTAATGCTGGAAAGGCTAACCCAGCACCTCCCATTGGCCCTGCCCTGGGTCAGCATGGGGTCAATATCATGGCGTTCTGCAAAGAATACAACGCCAGAACCCAGGAAAAAGTGGGCCTGGTGGTACCGGTAGAGATTTCGGTTTTTGAAGATCGCAGCTTTACCTTTATTCTCAAGACCCCACCGGCCTCCGTGCTGATTAAAAAAGCCGCCGGTATCGAGCGGGGCTCTGGCGAACCCCGCACCAAAAAAGTGGGCTCTATTACCCGCGCCCAGCTTCAAGAAATTGCCGAAGCCAAAATGCCCGACCTCAACGCCAACGACATTGAGGCGGCCATGAATATTGTTGAGGGCACCGCTCGCAACATGGGCGTCACCATCGCCGGATAGGTTTCGGTGTTGGCCAGGGCCATTGGCCCCAAATTTGGCCCAGAAATTTGGCCCCAAAATTTGGCCCAGTCGTTTGCTCTAGACTACGTTTTGATTGTTCACATTACGGGGAAGAGGCCTAGCTTCGTTTGACCCCAAGGAGATAACTATGGCTAAAGTATCCAAGCGCCTGCGTGAAGCCCAGGCGAAGGTTGAAGACCGTCTTTACGAGCCCCTTGAGGCGCTGGCATTGCTCAAGGAAACGGCCACCGCTAAGTTTGTCGAGTCGGCCGAAGCTCACATTCGTCTGGGTATTGATCCTAAATACACCGACCAACAGCTGCGTACCACGGTGATCTTGCCGAAGGGCACCGGTCAAACTATTCGGGTTGCTGTGATTGCAAAAGGCGAGAAAGTGGCCGAAGCCATTGCCGCTGGTGCTGACATGGCCGGTTCTGAAGAACTGATTGACGAAATCCAGAAGGGCATGATGGACTTTGATATCCTGATTGCCACCCCCGACGTGATGCCCCAGGTAGCTAAGCTGGGCCGTCAACTCGGCCCCCGGGGCCTGATGCCGTCTCCCAAGGGGGGCACCGTTACCTTTGACCTACCCCAGGCCATCAGCGAGTTCAAAGCCGGTAAGCTTGAGTTTCGCGCCGACAAAACGGGCATCGTCCATGTTATCTTTGGTAAGGCGAGTTTTAGCGTCGAAGATTTGTTGGTCAATCTCAAAGCGCTTCAAGAGTGCGTTGACCGCAACCGACCTAGTGGTGCTAAAGGCCGTTATTGGCGTACAGTAACCATTACCTCAACCATGGGGCCTGGCATTCCTCTTGATGTAAGTGCCCTGCGCGACTTCAAGCTGTCCGATGTGGCTTAGAGGGTGTTTGAAAAGGGTTGTCCCAGGTCTGATTTGCCACTAAGAGACAGCAAAAACGCTGATTTTTGAGGACATTAGCCTACGACTTAGGTATAACCTGAGACGCTCTTTGACTTTTCAAACACCCTCTTAGGCCAATTGCCCATGGACGCCCAAGTTTTACCCAGACCAACCAGGAGACCTATAGGCTGAAATAATCCCTTAAAACCGCATAGACGACCGTAGACAGCAGGTGCTAGCTAAGCGCTACATAAACCCTGCCGAGGTTGATCTTAATGACTGACGTGCTTTTGCCAACAGGCTAAGCACCTCTGGTTGTTGGTCTACCCCGGCATGGTTGTCGGGGTTTATTTTTGACCGCCATTGCTGGCAACGGCGTGGCTATAGTCCTGGATCGGGTAATCACGTTTCCCTATCCCCAACTAAAAGGAGGTGAGATCAACATGGGGAGAACCCTAGCGAATAAGAAAGAGCTGGTAGCCGAGATTCAGGCCCTGCTAGACGAGGCTCAGCTAGCCTTTGTGATTGATTACAAAGGCCTAACCGTAGCTGAGATCAGCAACCTGCGCAATCGACTACGACCCAAGGGTGCTGTGTGCAAGATTGCCAAAAACACGCTGATGCGAATCGCCGTGGACGGCAACGAAGCCTGGCAACCGATGACCGAGTTCCTTCAGGATTCCTCAGCCTTTGTGCTGGTCAAGGAAGACTTTGGCGGCGCGATTAAGGAGTACCAGGCCTTCCAGAAAGACACCAAAAAAACCACCCTCCGGGGCGGTGTCATGGAAGGGCAGGCCCTCACCGAAGACCAAGTCAAGGCGATTACCGAGCTGCCCACCAAGGAAGAGCTGATGGCTCGTCTGGCCGGGGCGATCAAGGCGATGCCGACTCGATTGGCCGTGGGCATCAATGCCGTACCGACCAAACTGGCGGTGGGCGTCAAAGAGGTTCCCGCGTCCCTGGCTCGCGCTATCAAGGCGGTGTCGGAGCAAGATGCGGCCTAGGCCCCTTTGCAACGGTTTTGTTTGTATGTTTTGTCTAATTGTTTTCCACCAGGAGTTAACCGGTAACTATGTCTGCTAAAACTGATGAAATTCTCGAACAGCTTAAGACCCTCTCCCTGCTAGAAGCCTCTGAGCTGGTCAAGCAAATTGAAGAAGCCTTCGGCGTTGATGCCTCTGCCTCCTCTGGCGGCGGCATGATGATGATGGCCCCCGGCCTGATGGCCGGTGCTGGCGCGCCCGCTGAGCCCGAAGAAGAGCAGACCGAATTTGACGTCGTTCTCGAAGACGTGCCTGCCGACAAGAAGATCGCCATTCTCAAGGTGGTCCGCAGCCTAACCGGGCTGGGTCTGAAGGAAGCCAAGGAGCTAGTGGAAGCCGCTCCCAAGGCCGTCAAGGAAGCTACTACCAAAGACGACGCCGAAGATGCCAAGAAGCAGCTTGAAGAAGTGGGCGCTAAGATCACCATCAAGTAGGCTGACGCCCTAGCGTCGGGCCTAGGCCCTAGAGCTTAGGATTTAGGCTGCCCCCCGTGAACATCATGGGGGGCTTTTTACTGGGGAATTCTCTACTGTGAAGGGAGTATAAGCCACCCTGCTCCAGGGTCGGGGTGGAGTATGATTGATCCATGAACGACCGCAGCGCTAGACCAGGAGAAAGACTATGGCACAACAGCTAAAGCGTTGGGAGTCGCCGCGAAAACCAGGCCGTAACGATAAAGGCCGAGGCGGTAGTGCCCGCCAGCGGCAACTGCAAAAACGACACCAAACCCTGCGCAAACGCCTGAGCGATCGCGCCAGCCAAGACAACCCCCATGCCCCAGGGGAGCCCAGTGCTCCCCTTTTTGTTGCCTAACAGCAAAATGCAGCGGAGGCGGGTAACTCCAGATAACCGCGTTAGCAGCTTTCGCTCGTCCGCTGCCATGATGGGTTAG
>JAIXUR010000450.1 GCA_027483425.1 Cyanobacteriota bacterium
AATGACATCAATTCATAATCGCGCGTATATGTTGCTCCTGATCGACCGAACTCCTTGAAATCTGGAGCAAGCAACTGCGCCAAGCGCTCTCGATTCCTGCGGCACTCAGGTTGATGAAGTTCGCACTCTAGTTCGCGCAGTGTATCTAGCAGTGATAGGTTCTCCATCGGATTACTCCATGACCTCGTGTGAAAGGTTGATCCATTTCATCGGTGTTCCCCATATTCCATGATTGAAAAAGCGATCGCCACTTTGTCTAAACCCCACTTTCTGGTAAAAGCCAACTGCTTCTTCTGCGGCGTTGACAGTAACTTCATTCAAATCATAGCTGCATCGGGTGAAAAGTTCTCGACCGATTCCTTGCCCAGAAAATTCTCTTCGGACAAACAGTAATGACAAATGATTGCCCCTCTTAAAGGCAATAAATCCAACAACGATTTCATTCCACGTTGCAACTAGCGTTTTCTCATCACTCAAGATTCTGTCTCTTAATTCCTCTGGATGACAAATCTGTAGCCATTCGACAACACTTTCTGATGTGCCATCTGTGAGTTCCCAGAGAACCGCAGAAGCCCACATACAACCACTGATTTGATGCTCATCTCCAATCTGCGGGAGTCTGTAGGTAATTGTGTTCATGGTTGTACGTCAATAACCTTTCGGCAACACCAATATGAAAGGAGTAATGGTTGGGTTGCTTTCCTGAAGACTAAAACGGAGCGGTCTAACAATTTACTGGATCGATCTAATCTGCCCATATGCCTAGATCGGGGTAGATGGGCAGATTATTCGCCGCCCAATTCCCCCTAGAGGGTAGATAGGCGGCAGATAATCTGCATAATAGCCTTCCCGACGGGAGATAGGCAGTAGCCAGTCGTCGTAATCTTGTGACCAGAATTGTCCTCAACAAGCCAGAGAGGCAGGCGCGCGGGAATCCGCAACGATCTGCCCGTCGCGAAAGGTGATAGTACGGTTACACATTTTCGCCACGTCACTATCGTGGGTCACCATCACCAGGGTCATACCCTCGCGGTTGAGGTCGGCAAAAATAGCCATAATGCTCTGGCTGGTTTGAGAATCCAGCGCCCCGGTGGGTTCATCGGCCAGCAGGAGTTTGGGGCGGTTGACGATGGCGCGGGCGATCGCCACCCGCTGCTGCTGCCCCCCCGACAGCTGACTGGGGCGGTTGTAGAGCCGGTTGCCCAGCCCCACTTTTTCCAGCGCCTGCATCGCTCGCGATCGCCGTTTATCCGGGGGTTGGTTAGCGTATACCATCGGCAGCATCACGTTTTCTAGGGCCGTGAGCTGGGGCAGCAGATAAAACTGCTGAAACACAAAGCCAATGGTGCGGTTGCGCACCTCTGCCAGGTCATCGGCGGCCATCTGATTCACCAATCTACCGTCGAGGCGATACCGGCCCCCGGTGGGTCGATCCAAGCAACCGATAATGGCCATGGCGGTCGATTTTCCCGACCCCGACGGCCCGATAATGGCGCAGTAGTCTCCCGCCGCAATGGTGAGGTTGACGGGGCGTAGGGCATACACCGTCAGCTCACCACTGCCGTAGGTTTTACTCACCTGGTCTAGCTCAATTAAGGCCATGGCTTAGCTCCGTAGGGCGACAATGGGGTCAAGCTGGGCGGCGCGCCGGGCGGGCACAATGCCAAACACCAGGCCAATCGCCCCAGAGACTGAAAACGAAATGGCGATCGCCCCCAGGCTGACGCCAGCGATCAGCGGCGTGGTCAGGGTCATCACCACAATGCTCGCAATGCCTAAGCCCGTGCCAATCGCGCCGCCAATCACCGCCAGCACGATCGCTTCAATGGTGAACTGAGCCGAAATATCGCGGCCCTTAGCCCCAATCGCCTTGCGCAGACCAATCTCCTGGGTGCGCTCGGTCACCGATACCAGCATGATATTCATGATGCCAATCCCCCCCACCAGCAGCGAAATACCCGCAGTAAACCCCAGCACCAGCACCAACATATCGGTGATGCTGGCCGCCGTGGTGAGCAAATCCTGCTGGCTCTGCACGGTAAAGTCATTGTCATCCTGAAACAGGCCGTGGCGGAGCCGCAGCAAATTTGTCATCTGGTACTGGGCGGCGCTGGCCTGGGTCTCGTCTCGGGCCGAAACGGCAATGGTTTGCACCGATGGGCTGGTTTTACCCACCTCCTGGCCGGTCACCTGGTTGGCCATCACCCCGATCGGAATGTAGACCGCTTCATCCTGGTTTTGGCCAAAGGAAGACCCCCGTGGGGCAACTACCCCAATCACCTCAAACCGCAGGTTCTTCACCCGAATGCTTTGATTGAGGGGCACCTGTGACCCAAATAGCGTTTTGGCCACTTCGCTGCCCAAGACCGCCACCGGCCCATTGGCCTGGCTATCCACCGGGTTGAGAAACCGCCCCTGGGCCAGGGTGATCTGGCGCACGGTCAAGTAGTCAGGGGTTGTACCAATCACGTTGGACTGGGTCTCTGCGGCCCCTCGGGTCACCCGCAGCCGCTCGGTTTTTTCCGGCGAAACCGCGCTCACCGCCAGCACCTCAGCGGCGATCGCCTCGGCATCGGCCAGGGTCAAGGTATCGGCCCGACTGGCTCCCGCCCCCGGCCCCCGCTGGGCATCCCCTGGGGTAATAAATAAGATGTTGGTGCCCAAGGACTCAAACTGCCGGGTGACATAGCCCTGGGCCGCCTGCCCCGCCGCCACCATGGCAATCACCGAGGCATTGCCGATAATAATGCCCAGCATCGTCAGACCGCTGCGCAGGCGATTGGCATTGAGGGTTTTGACCGCCATGGTGGCGTTTTCAAGCAGGTTTATGCTCATGGGTGTGGGTAGGTGTAGGTGAGTAGGGGCAGACCTGTGTGTCTGCCCTGTATCGAATAAGTGAATGGGTGGGCAAACGGGTGAATGGATGCCGTAGGGGCAGACCCAAGTGTCTGCCCAAATCCTGCGTCTTGGATCTCCCCAAATCTCGGATCTGCCCAAATCTTCTATGGCAACGCGACGGGCAATTTCTCTTGGGGCAGGTCGAGGAAGATGCGATCGCCCGCCGCTAAGCCCGACAAAATCTGGGTCTTGCTATCCTGGGTCAACCCCACGGTCACCGGCCTAAAGACCGGGTTCCCCTCGCCATCGGCGACCTGCACCCCCATCTGTCCCGCCTCAGTGGCAATGGCCACCGTGGGCACCATGAGGGCATCGGTCACGGTTTTGCCCACAAAGGTGGCATCCACCGTCATGCCAGCCTTGAGCTGATCCAGCCCAGTGAGGGGCTCCACCACCACCTGAAACACGGTCACGTTGTTCTCGGTCAGGGCCTCGGGGGCAATGCGTTTCACCCGGCCCGTAAACACCGCCTGGGGAAAGGCATCGGCGATCATATCCACCGATTGCCCCACCTGAACTTGGGCAATGTTGGCCTCCGACACATCAATCTCCACATCGAGGCCAGAGGAAATGGCCAAAATCGAGCTAGAGGTGGCCGACGCCGTGGCGGACGCCGTGGTGGTGGGGGTGACGATCGCCCCCACGGTGGCGTAGGTCTGGGTAATCACCCCGGCAAAGGGAGCCCGGATCGTCGCTTCTTCGATTTGGGTTTGGATCATCTCTACCTGGGCCTGAGCGGCGGCCACAGTAGCGGCGGCGGCATCAATGTCCTCGGGGCGAGAGCCGCTGGCGGTTTCTTCGAGTTGGGCCTGGGCTTGCTCTAATTTGGCTTCAGCACTGCTGGCCTCATTAATGTACTGGTCGAGTTCGCTCTGGGAAATCGCCCCCTGGGCCGCCAGCCCCCGGTACCGCACCAGCTGGGCGGCGGCCAGGGTCACCTGGGCCCTGGCCGTCGTTACCTCGGCCTCGGCCCGCCGCACCTCCTCAGCTCGATTGCCCGCCACAACCTTGGCATAGTCGGCTTTGGACTGGGCTAGCTGGGCCTGGCGTTGCTCTAGCTCCGCCGCCAGGGTACCGATGTCCATTTGGGCCAGTACCTGCCCGGCCTGCACCCGATCACCCTGCTCACCGTACAAAGCGTCTACCCGCCCGGCGGATTTAGGGCTGAGGTTAACGGTGTCCTTGGCCACGACACTGCCAGTGCCATCGACCCGCACGGTCAGTGGCACAGTTTCGACGGGTTGGGTGAGGGCCGCCAGGGACTCCTCCCGACTCTCTTGGGGCGGCGGTAGCAGCCTTGGCCCCAGGAGCCCCACCAAACCGAGCAGCCCCACCAGAGACAATACCCAGGTCAACCTCAACGGGCGTTTGGGTTTGACGGGTGGCGGAGCTGGCTGCTGGGCGACGACCGCCTCACGTTGGCTAGGGAACGGTAACGACTGGTTTGTTGGCATGGAAAAACCGTTGAAGAAGGCGTTAATTCGGGCGATTTTTGGGGATGAAGATAACCCCAGGTAGGGGCGTAGGGCCTGCGCCCTGGATGGGGAAACAAAATTCTTGGGTATGGTCGTGGCCAGACTTGTCCTTCAGGACTGTGAAATGGAACTGTGCAATGGGACTGTGCAATGGGTTAGAGCAGCCGAAACCTATCACCTAGGAAAGCTCCCCTTGATTGTGATTGCGCCCATAGAGCAATCAAGGGGAGCCTGGTGGAGTGAAACATCGAAACAGCGGACTGAACGCAATCGATTGTGGCCGGTTAGAGGCCCGGTAGGCCAAGCTCGCGGGCCTGCTGAAGCTGGGTTGGAGTCAAGATGGCGGTTAGCTCATCGGCCATCTCGTCTTGCAGGGCGGCGAACTGATTGGCTTGACCTTGATTGAGGTTGAGCTCAGCGGCGATATCAGCCGGGTCTCCCAGGTTTCCTTCGGCCTGGAGGTCTCGGAGCTGCGATCGCTGCTCTCGAGTCAAAATGTCCTCTAGGCTCGATTGGTAATCTTGCATGACACCCCGCAACTGCTGCTGCTGAGCCCGGCTGAGGTTGAGGGAGCGAATGGCCTCACGTCCACCGGCAGGCTGACCCAGGGCAAACTCGGGGTTACCAAGCACCAGGGCGCTGATACCGACGCCGACCAGAAGTAGCCTGGACATGGTGCGAATCATGACGTTAGGGGTCATTGTGATTTCTCCAAGAGAGATGGAACGTAGAAAGGGAACACACAACCAACCGGTTCAGAGGTGGGTTGAAAAGCCAAAGGCTGAACCTGTGGCATGGCCCCATCCTAGGGAGCACCCCCGCCCTTACGCCTGAAGCAAATCTCCCAAAGGGGCTGGGTCAAATGTCGTGACTTAGATTGGGAGAATTGTCCTAGGGTGGGGCCGCCGCAATGGGATATTCGTCGCTAGCCACCGCCCGTTGCAGTTGTTAAAGTTGAGGCTAGACTCAGGCAAACGGAAGGCACAAGGGATAGAACAGCGTCCCACCCCCTCTGATTCACTCCACCGCCTCTGACCTGAGCGCA
>JAIXUR010000194.1 GCA_027483425.1 Cyanobacteriota bacterium
GACCAAAACAACTCCGGTGGCGGTAGCCACACCCAAGGCAGCGGTTCCCGCAGCAACGCCCGTACCGACCACCGTCCCGGCCATGGCTCCCATCGAGGCGATCGCAACCGATGACGACGAGACCCCTGCCGCCCCAGATGTAGAACCTCTAGCAGTAGAAGCCCTAGAGACCGAAGTCCTAGAAGCAGAACCCCTAGAAGCGGAAGTCCCAGAAGCCGAAGCCCTTGAGACCGAAGTCCTAGAAGCCGAAGCCCTAGAGGAAGCCCTAGAGACCGAAGTCCCAGAAACAGAAGCCCTAGAGACCGAAGTCCTAGAGACCGAAATTCTAGAAACGGAGGCCCCCGACCTCGCAGCCCCAGCGGTGGCAGCGATCGCCTCCAACGTCTCTGAACCTGAGCTGGCAGACGCCAGCGAACCAGCCAAAGCCGAGCCTGCGTCCCAGGCCGGGGCCGATGATGACGAGCCTGCCGAGACCGAGGTTACCGCTGTGATCACCGACGACCTGGAAGCTAAAGCCGAACCCGCAACCGCAGGTGCAGCTAAGTAACTGCGCCTCTCGCCTAAAGTTCTTCAGAAAGTTCTCCAGAAAGTTCCCCATGAACTTTCTGGAGAGATTGCCCGAGGGCATACCAAACCGATTGCCACTCCCTTTAAATCGCCTTGATCCCTGTTAGGCAACAGATACAGCCTAGTCAACCGTTAGCGCTTAACTTTTGCTCTAGAATTTGGTCAACGGTCTTTACCGGCCCGCTTGGCTTCTAGTTCACCTCCCTCAAACGGCACCCTATGGCTATTGGATATCTCGCGCTCGTCCTCCACGCCCATTTGCCCTACGTGCGTCACCCCGAAAGTGACTACGTGCTGGAGGAAGAGTGGCTGTATGAGGCCATCATCGAGACCTACGTGCCCCTGCTCAGCATGTTTGAGGGCCTCAAGCGTGACGGCGTCGACTTCAAGCTCACCATGAGCATGACCCCGCCCCTCGTCTCGATGCTGCGCGACCCGCTGTTGCAGGAGCGCTTCGATGCCCACCTGGCCATGCTCGAAGAGCTGACCGAGCTAGAGGTAGAGCGCAACGTCCACAACGGTCATGTGCAGTATCTGGCCGAAACCTACGCCAAAGAGTTTAACCACGTCCGCAACCTGTGGGAGAGCTATGGCGGCGACCTGGTTACTGCCTTCAAGCAATACCAAGACAGCAACAACCTCGACATCATCACCTGCGGGGCCACCCACGGCTACCTGCCGCTGATGAAGATGTATCCCGAAGCCGTGTGGGCGCAAATTCAAGTCGCCGCTGAGCACTACGAAGACACCTTTGGTCGCCCCCCCTCCGGCATTTGGCTACCCGAGTGCGCCTACTACGAAGGGCTAGAGCGCATGGTGGCCGATGCAGGCCTGCGCTACTTCTTAACCGATGGCCACGGCATTCTCTACGCTCGCCCCCGCCCCCGCTTTGGCTCCTACGCACCGATCTTTACCGAAAGTGGCGTGGCCGCCTTTGGCCGCGATCACGAATCGTCCCAGCAGGTGTGGTCGTCCCAGGTGGGCTACCCCGGTGCGCCCGAGTACCGTGAGTTTTATCGCGATCTGGGTTGGGATGCCGAGTACGACTACATCAAGCCCTACGTGATGCCCAACGGCCAACGGAAGAATGTGGGCATCAAATACCACAAAATTACTGGCAAGGGCCTGGGTCTGTCCGATAAACAACTGTACGACCCCTACTGGGCCAAGGAAAAGGCCGCCGAGCACGCGGCCAACTTTATGTACAATCGCGAGCAGCAAATTAGCAACCTCCATGGGCTCATGCAGCGGCCCCCAATCATTGTTTCGCCCTACGATGCCGAGCTGTTTGGCCACTGGTGGTACGAAGGCCCTTGGTTTCTCGACTTCCTATTTCGCAAGAGCTGGTTTGACCAAGGCACCTACGAAATGACCCACTTGACCGACTACCTGAAGGGCCATCCCACCCAGCAGGTCTGCCGCCCCTCCCAGTCGAGCTGGGGCTACAAGGGCTTTCACGAATACTGGCTGAATGAAACCAACGCTTGGATTTATCCCCACCTGCACAAAGGGGCTGAGCGCATGATTGAGCTGGCCAAGCGCGAACCCGCCGATGAGCTCGAGTTGCGCGCCCTCAACCAAGCGGCCCGTGAGCTGCTGCTGGCCCAATCCTCGGATTGGGCCTTTATCATGCGCACGGGAACGATGGTGCCCTACGCCGTGCGCCGTACCCGCACTCACCTGATGCGCTTCCAAAAGCTATGGGATGACATTTTGCGCGAAAAGATCGACTCGGGCTGGCTCGAGAAGATTGAAGTGGTCGATAACATCTTCCCTAAGATCGATTACCGGGTATATCGCCCTCTGTAGGGCGTTCGGGCCTCCAGTAGACCCAGGTCTCCAGAATGAGCAACCCTAACTACCCGCCGCTCAAGGGAGCGCTCGAGAGCTAGGGTACAAGCTCTCTTCTCCCGCAGTCTACCCGTTAGATCGGCGGAGCTAGCCCTGCCTAGGTGTTGGCAACATCGGCAGGCAGCACCAAGGCTGGGAGAAAGTTGACCCACGCCCTGAAGAACTACCATACAAAGGCAATACAGTCATTGACCTGCTATGACCTATCTCGATGCGACTGCCCAGTTTTACGCCGACGTGGCCACTACCCCCGAGGTGGGCCTGTGCTGTGTGCAGAGTAGCCCCCTGATCATGCCGGGGCTGGTGATTCCCGATCGCATGCAGGCCATGAACTACGGCTGCGGCACCACGGTACATCCAGCCGAACTGGCGGGAGAGCCTGCGATCGCCTACGTGGGCGTAGGCGGCGGCCTCGAGGCCCTTCAGTTCAGCTATTTTTCTCGCCGTAGGGGGGCGGTGGTCGCCATTGACCCGGTGGATGAAATGCGCCAAGCCGCCGCCGAAAATCTAGCCGAGGCGGCTACGCTGAATGACTGGTTTGAGGCCGACTTTGTCACCCTGCTGGCAGGTGATGCCTTTGCCCTCCCCCTGCCCGATGCCTCGGTGGATGTGGTAGCCCAAAACTGCCTGTTCAACATTTTTGAACCCGCTGACCTGATGCGAGCCCTGGGCGAAGCCTATCGCGTGCTCAAGCCCGGTGGCCGCCTGATCATGAGCGACCCCATTGCCACCCGCCCGATCCCGCTCCACCTCCAGCAGGACGATCGCCTGCGCGCCCTCTGCCTCTCCGGGGCGCTCACCTACGACGACTACATGCAGCACCTGATTGGCACCGGCTTTGGCCAGATCGAGGTGCGCGCCCGTCGCCCCTACCGCCTGCTGGATGCCGCTCAGTACAACCTCGACCAGCACCTGCTGCTGGAAAGTCTGGATACGGTGTCCTTCAAGATCGCGATCGCCCCCGATGGTGCCTGTATCTTCACCGGCAAAACCGCTGTGTATGCGGGCGCGGGGGCGTCCTTTGATGACAAGGCCGGACACTACCTGCTCAAGGGGGTACCTACGGCCGTCTGCGACAAAACTGCCAAGCACCTGGGTACCCATCCCGACGTGCTGGTGACGGGGTCTACCTGGCACTACGATGGCGGTGGCTGTTGTTAAGAACCATTCTGGCCGATCGCCCCCTCTGTCCACCGCCCATATCACAACGGGCGAACCATAGGGTAGGCTAGGAAAGCAATTGAAACACCCAACACCCATGGCTAACCTCGAACCCACCGTTACCCCCACCATCGAGCGATCTAAGGCGGGCTTTAACGACTACGCCGAGCGGCTCAATGGGCGAGCTGCCATGCTGGGGTTTGTGGCCCTAGTGCTGTTTGAGCTGGTAACTGGGCAAGCTATTGTCACCTGGCTAGGGCTGCGATAGGGAGGTTTTCGGTTCAAAGCATCGCTGCTTTACTCCTTAGAACCCCAAACCCCAAACCCTTCCCCCCTTTCCTTTCCGATTTGTCCAACCTTGGAGACCGACCCATTAAGGCCTTGTTCAGAAAACAACCCTGGATTACCACAGCGCTCACCGTCGGCGCTGTAGATGGCCTTATGGGTGCGGCGGAGGAGAAGGTGTCGCTGGCCCTATTTGGACTGCTGCTGGCGGGCGGGGCCATCACCCTGAGCTGGGGACACCTCCAGCGCCATGCGGCGACTTCCAATCGAGCGGCGGTGCTGCTGTACCCGCCGGGGCAAATTTACACGCCCCCATCCACGGGTCTGAAAGACCTACAGGCTAGTACCGGCGATGAGTCTACCCCCTGAAGGGGGCACTTGGCCTGGTAGCAGGAGCGGCAGTTGGCGCTGAGCAATAGCTCCAGATTGCGCTGTCGGTGCAGGCTGACGTTTTGGCGAATGTAGCCTTCTACCTCTAGCTCTGGGAGATCGTCAGCGATCAAAATGGCCTGGGGAGTACTGAGGGCCTGACGGCTCAGGTTAATGTGGGCCAGGTTGTCGCAAAAACTAGCCTGGGGTGAATGCACCACCACCGGCAGCTTTTGGGGCTGGCTGCGAAACCCCTCGGGGCGCTGCTGGGCGTAGTGGTCTTGGAATTGTAGGGTGCAGGTGCCATCGGCGTAGCGGCGGCTGCGAATGTAGCGCTGAAAGGGCACCGTGAGAAACCCCTCTGGGGTCAGGCTATACCACCACGACTTGTGCCACCCCTGGGAGGGCAGGTTAAGAATGTGCTGAATATCCTCTGGCCCAAAGCCCGATCGCGACAGCAGGGTTTCGGCTTCGGCCCAGGAAACATTGTGGGCCAGGGTGGTGAGGTCGGAATGGCAGGGGGTAATGGCCTGGTACTGACGGTGGCTGTTGAGGTCTGGCGGCGGCGGCGCGTCGGGGTATGACCCGGCCAGCACACAGTTGATGTGCTCGAAGGTAAGCACGGCATCGATGCGCCCCTGGACTGGGCCGGGCAGCGGCACGCTGACCTCGACGGTGACTGTGCCAATTTCGTGGGGGTGGGCGATCGCCGGCAAACTCTCGGTCAGCAGCGATCGCAGAAACCTATCGTCGGCCACGGCCAGGGCCAACTGCGGGTCGGCGGGGGCCGGGGTGGTGACCGGCTGGCGTTGAGAGTACTGGGCGAGAGGAGAGCTAACCATGGGTAAACACTCGCCAGAAGGGGGATGCTCCGAGTCAGGGTAGATCTAGCCACTCAACCCTGAGAGTTCTCCCTGTTCTATCAAGCCGCCTGGCCAAGGTGGAGCACCAGGCCAGGAAACGTTGCACAGGTTTGCACAACGCAATGTAAGTGCTTCATTTCGTTACTGTTGTGGTGACTTTTCGGGTAGGCGGCA
>JAIXUR010000551.1 GCA_027483425.1 Cyanobacteriota bacterium
AGAGAGCACTATAGCCTGATCAAGAGCCTGGTCACGCTCTCGTGGAGCACTCTACCAACCTCCAGCGCCGAATCTGGGTGGGATGAGTTCTTTTTTACGGAAACTTCAAGGTTGGAGCCAGGCGCGGGGGCCAAAGTGCTGACAGCTCCGGGCGGCAACCTGGGCGGCCTGACCCAGGGCTGCAATAAAGGGTGTCTGCAGACAGTAGTGGCAAAAGGCCCCATGGAAGATATCCCCCGCGCCCAGGGTGTCTTTGACCGTTACCAGGGGGACAGGCAGGCTGCCGGATTGCCCCCGATCGCAGTACTGAATGGGCCCAGCCCCCTGGGTGATGGCGACTTCTGGAATGCCGAGACTGGCCAGGGGGCTGAGGGTGTCGGCCCGGCCCGGCCAGCGAAATTTGGCGGCGGCAATGACGCTGGTGGCCAGGGGGAGCACGGCCTCAAAGCCCGGCTTCCAACTACCGGCATCGATGACGACGGGGATGCGCCGCTGCTGGGCGGCGGTGGCGATCGCCAGGCCCACGGCCATCTGGTGGCCATCGATCAGCACCACGTCGAGGGTGTGATCGGTCGTGCCGAGGAGAGGACCAATGGCGGCGGGAGGATCGGCCTGGCGCTCCACGGCATTGCGCGACACTACGGCGCGATCGCCCGTTGAGGCGGTCACCAGAATGGTAGACAGCGGCGGCGGGGCTTGGCACTGCGGGGTCAGATCGACCACTGCTACCCCAAGGGTCGCCAGTTCTGTCTGGATCAGCGTCGCCAGGGGGTGCTGGCCCAGGGCGGCCAATAGGGTGGCTCGGTTGCCTAGGGCGGCAAAGGCGATCGCGGCATTGGTGGCCGGCCCACCGGCCACCAGCAGGCAGGCTTCGGCTACCATCTTCTCGTCGCTGGCGGGCAAGCGCGAAACCTGGTAAATGCAGTCAAGGGTGGTAAGCCCCACAAAGAGTCCAGTGGCCAAGGCGATCGCGCTCTCAGAGTATTCCATCTAATCAAATATCCCGCCCAAGGACGCTGAACTACTCAGCTCAGCGGGCCTGTCACCTTAAAACCCTGGCTGAGTCATTAGGGACTCGCAAGGAAATAAGGTACCAACTACCATCTTCCCTATTGGTGCATTGCTTCGCGAATGCACCCTACGATGACCAACATGTTCGGTACATTATTTCAACGCACGTCCCTTAGCTAAGCGGTGAGTAGCCTGGACAAACCGCTGGCTAGGGCTAAACCTCGGTGTAGGGTAAAGAGACGGCACCTGGAAAGGATCGCCACCGTTACCCCTTCAAACCCCCTATGGCCGAAACGATACCCCTAGTTTATCTTCCTCTGTTTTTTCACTGTGCGATCGGGCTAGTGGCCGCCCAGGTGGCCCATGGCAAGGGGTACGACCTGGGCCGGTGGATGGTGTGGGGTGCCGTCGGCGGTACCGTGGCCCTGGTGGATGCCCTCCGGCGACCCCGGCAATCTGCGCCCCTATGAGCCTAGGCCAGCGGCTAAACCAGTGGCGACCCGACCTAGATCACCGAATCTGGATTTTAGCAGCGGGACGGCTGCTGTCCCAGGTGGGCATTGGCTTTACGCTGTTCTACGCGCCGATCTTCTTTACCACCCAGGTGGGGCTAACGGCGACCCAGGTGGGGGTGGGCATTGGCCTGGGCTCGCTGGCGGGCATGGGGGGGCGATTTTTGGGCGGGTCCTTGGCCGATTCGCCCCGGTCTGGGCGGCGACCGACGCTGCTGGTGTCGGCACTGATTTCGGCCCTGGCCGACGGGGTGCTGCTGCTGGCCCAGGGCTTCCCGATGTTTCTGGCGGGCAATCTGCTGATGGGCTTTGGCGTGGGGCTGTACTGGCCAGCGGCGGAGTCGGTGGCGGCGGACATAACCACCGCTGCCCAACGCAATGAGGCCTACGCGCTGTTGCGCCTGGCCGACAACCTGGGCCTGGGGGTAGGGGTAGTGGCCGGTGGGGCGTTGATTTCCCTGACCGGGGCCTATCGGGCGCTGTTTGCCATCGACGGCGTGACGTTTCTCTTGTTTTTCGCGATCATCTACGGGGCCATTGCCGAGACGCGTCCGGCGGGTGGTGGGGCGCGATCGCTCTGGCAGGGCTGGGGCTATGCCCTCAGAGACACCAACTTAATGGTTTACGCCCTAGTCAATGTCTTGCTAACCGGCTATCTGGCCCAGATTCAGAGCACCCTGCCGCTGTACCTGCACCGCTTTGGGGGCGAAGGTATCGATGCAGGTACCGGCGCAGGTATCGGCGCAGGCACCCTGAGCGTGCTGTTTACAGGCCATGTGGTGCTGGCGGCGATCGCGCAGCTGCCGGTGGCCCGCTGGCTCAAGCGCTATCGCCCGGCCCAGGGGCTGATGGCATCGGCTCTGCTCTGGGGCCTGGGGTTTTGGCTGGTGTGGCAGTCAGGCGTAGGGAACTTTCCCCTGGTCTGGGCCGGGTTGGCCCTGGGGGTGATGGCGCTGGCCATGGTGGCCTATACCCCCATTGGCTCGACGCTGGTGGCGGCGATCGCCCCGGCGGCGCTGCGGGGGGTCTATCTGTCGGTGAACTCCATGTGCTGGGCGGTGGGCTACCTGATCGGCCCACCCCTGGGCGGCTGGGCCCTGGACCAGGGTGACGCAGTGGCCCACGGGTTTTGGCTAGGGCTGGCGGCGACGGTGGTGCCTGCCTTGGGGGTGCTGGTCTGGCTAGACCGGCGACTGCGCGCTTAGAACTGAATTAGTTAGGGATTCACCGTGTCTACTGACCAGGTGTGGTCGGCTTGCAGGGTGTAGAGGGTGCGCTGCTGAGGATCACCCCGCAGTTCCAAGTGGTCGACCTGGTGGGGCGTCAGCAGCACCAGGCAAAAGTCTGCTGGGGGGGTGGCGTCCACCTCTTGAGGGGAGAAATCGGCGGCGGGCTGGCGAGGTTGACCGGGGTGGGGCC
>JAIXUR010000402.1 GCA_027483425.1 Cyanobacteriota bacterium
CCCGAGCCAGACACCAAAGGAACCCTAGCCCCCTCGGCCAGCCTAACGGCTCGGTACCCGGCTAGCCCCCTTACCTGTGCCTACCATGGGCTATAAAAAACCGCTGTGGCCCTTGGCCACAGCGGAACGGAGCAAAGGAAACTGGCTTGGCCCTGGGGCTAAACGATAAAGTCTGGGTCAATACCGCGCCATACGGCCACCAAACGCCCCTGGACATCCACCAACTCGGCGGGGAACTCCATCACCGGGTAGTTGGGGTTAGCGGGCTTGAGCTGAACCTGGTTGCCCTGGCGGTGAAACGACTTGAGGGTGGTGCCACTTTCCACCCGTGCCGCCACAATAGTGCCCTCACGAATCCCCTGGGGGTCCTTAACCGGGCGCATGATGACCACGTCCCCATCCTGAATCATCGCCTCTACCATGCTGTCTCCGGTCACCTTGAGGGCGTAGTCTCCCGCCTGAATGGGCAACCCATTCAGATCGAGACGCTCCACGGTGTCGGTAAAGGCCTCGTTGACAAAACCAGCGGCAATGGTGCCGAGAATTGGCACCCCACGGAGATCATCGCGAACCCGAATGGTACGGGCTTTGCCCTCGCTCCATTCAATGTAGCCCTTGTTTTTCAGGTGCTCTAGGCGGCTTTGGATGGGGGCAGGAGAACGTAAATTCATCCCCCGCATCATTTGCCGAATAGAAGGAGAGTGTTGGTTGACACGAATGTAATCGACCAGCCAGTCATAGAGCTCCTGTTGGGCAGTTGTTAGGGATTCCATAGGGGTTCAGCCACGGCTTCGGGTTATCTCACAGAACAAGTGTACCAACTGAGCCGCGATCTGTCCACTAGGACAACAAACATTTGGGTTAATCCCTGGCGCAGGCAACGTCATGCCGCAGGCAACAAAAAAAGGCTGCTTAAGGGCAGCCTTTTAATAAGCTTTGATGCTCTGGCATCCTGATGCTTGGGGCAATTCCTCAGGCGATCGTCACCCTAACGGATGTATTCCTTCAGGATGCTGTTGCGGTTGGGGTGGCGCAGCTTGCGGAGAGCCTTGGCCTCAATCTGGCGAATACGCTCCCGAGTCACATTGAAGATCTGGCCGATCTCTTCCAGGGTCTTCATCCGACCGTCGTCTAGGCCGTAGCGTAGGCGAAGCACATCGCGTTCACGGGGGCTGAGGGTACCCAGGACGCTTTCTAGATCTTCCCGCAGCAGGCTCTTGGAAACCTGATCTTCGGGGGTTTCGCCATCGGACTCAATAAAGTCACCCAGGCGAGAATCTTCTTCTTTACCAATGGGGGTCTCGAGGGAGATGGGTAGCTGAGCCGACTTGGCAATAAATCGCAGCTTCTCGATGGTCATTTCCATGCGAGTGGCGATTTCTTCCTCGGTGGGCTTGCGGCCTAGCTCTTGGGAGAGCAGCTTAGTGGTTTTCTTAATGCGAGAGATGGTCTCGTAAAGATGCACCGGCAGGCGAATGGTGCGTGACTGGTCAGCGATCGCCCGAGTAATGGCCTGACGAATCCACCAAGTGGCGTAGGTAGAGAACTTATAGCCCTTCTCGTGGTCAAACTTTTCAGCGGCACGAATTAAGCCTAGGCTCCCTTCCTGGATTAAATCCTGGAAGGAGAGACCGCGGTTCATATACTTTTTGGCGATCGATACCACCAGACGCAGGTTCGACTGCACCATCTTGTCTTTGGCCCGGCGACCAATGTGGAGGCGGTGGCGGAAGCTGGCCAGGCTGTAGTTTTCGCCCTCATCTTGGCTAACGGCTGCCGCCCACTCAGTGTCAGAGGGATCCCGCTCAAGGGAGTCGAACAACTCGTCATGGATACGCTCTAGCTTCAGCAGGTCAGCAATTTTGCGAGCCAGCTCAATTTCTTCTTCGGCCCGCAGCAGGCGGATGCGGCCAATTTCTTGCAGGTAAAGACGAATGGAGTCTTCGGTATAGTGGCGCTTTTTAGTCTGAGTACGGCGGCGGGTTGCTTTCCCCTTCGGCGCTTTGTCGTCGGCGCCGGCCTCGTCATCTTGGTCTACAAAATTCTCGTCGCCATCGTTGCCACCGACCAGTAGGTCTAGCTCAGTATCAGGTTCGATAGTGCCGAGCAGATGATTTGCTTGGGTCATGCCGCGATCCCCGTGCTCCTTGAGTTGAAAGACAAAGACTGTGATCAGATTAACAGCTCCCCTAGATAGATGCCCACAGTTCCGAGAAAGTGCGGATCTTTTTCTAGTGATCAGATTGTAATGCCTAGATAACTAGACTAGGCAAGGCCCTGACCGGAAGCTACTAACTTAGGCTCGCCGCTGCCTATATCTAGAGGAATATATCAGCGGAGCCGAAGCCTTCTAATTTTAGCTGCAATGCCCGGCGATGTACCACCCCAACTTTGCGAGGGAGGGTGACGATCGGCTGAAACGCTTAGCCTTGGGGTAAAAAACTGATCCAAACAGTGGGCAAGAACCCCTCTAAAATGCCCCGTTGTAGAACATATGATCTTTTTGGAATCTGATTTTATGCCCATGGAAGACCTCAGCCCCCCCGGTTTGGCGGCGGTATTTAACCCCATTTAGGCTGGCCTCGGCAGGCTAAATGACCGCCAAATTAATCCCCCGAAACCATCAACTGTGTAACGAATTCATTACATTTTTGAGGGGTGTCAGTGACTTCTCGGTACTTTCGCGGAATTTATTTAGGGTGAAATAATCATGTTTAGGATCCGATATGCACAGGTCATGCAGAGGTAGTTCATGGATTCACGGGCCCTCCTCTGCAAAAAGCTGGTTCGGCACCTAGGGAATTTGGATCCCATCGGAGTATTCCGCTTAATCAATAAATCCCGACCAAGCCCAAGTCTGACGCACAACGCCCCGACTCCCCATAGGCCAAACCGTAGGCGCAGCCAAGGCAACGGCTGGATGGCACCCGCCCGATTGAATCGGGGATAACCAAGCGGGATTTGGTATCACTGGAGGTTCTGGAATGTTGGGACAATTGAAATTTTGAAAGTCCCCTAGGGGCGAACCGATGTGTTCGCCCCAGTCCTTGTCGTGGGGAAATTTGCGGTGGGTAGCAGGCCCGATGCTGAGATTAGGGCAGACACGTAGGCCTGCCCCTACGGGGTTTGATCGTTTAGGTGGGGTTTGTGAATGCCATTGATGCCAGGGTGATCGCCATCCCGTAGGGGCGAACCGATGTGTTCGCCCCAGTCCTTGTCGTGGGGAAATTTGCGTTAAGAA
>JAIXUR010000429.1 GCA_027483425.1 Cyanobacteriota bacterium
ACCGCCTCTAGTTGCCGTAGGAATACCAAATTCAAGTCCCATAGCCTTGCTTCTCAACAGGCCAAAGCGGAAATATTATCGACTCACTCTAAAATGCCGACCAATATGCGTACCAGGTCTTCTAAATCATCGGGGAGGGTGTAGGAGCCGATATCTTGGGTAATGGTGCGAGTGGCCACATCTAGGGTGCCAAAAATCCATAGATTGCCGATGGTAACGACCCCATACAGCAGGTGAGGGGATGCTTCTAGCATCGATAGGGCAATCATTTCGACAGCAAGTTGGGTGAAGCCACGGGTGAGGTCATCCCGCTTGGCTTCTACGACCACAAGGCTGTGGGCGGCACGAATGAGGTAGTCTAGGTTGCCCTGGAGTAGGTTATTGACTTTGAGGGGGTACTCAATGCGCAATATCTGCTGGCCAATCACCGCCACTCGGCTGAGAATAGGGGCGATGAGAATTTCCCGTTTTGCGGTTTCGCTGGTCAGGGGTACAAAGGGGAGGGTATTTTCGAGCTGTTGTTGCAGTTCGGGTAAGCCATCGATCTGGCGGGAGGTTCTAGGCAGCTGTAGGCGCACTTTTTTGGAGTTGTAGCCAAATTCTGCCAGAACTTCGTCGGTGTCGTTGGGTAGCTCAAAATAGGAGCGAAAGGAGTAGGTGGCATCCTCTTGCAGAATCTTTAAGCGAGTCACGGAAGGCCTCCTGGGTAGGGCGTGGGCTGAATACCATTATGATGTCTACCGCTGGGGCCAACCCGATGGTGTCCTCAGCGGTGCTGACCGGTTCATAACCCCGACAGCCGCACCTTGTAGGGAATTTCTTCGACCGGGACATTGCTACTGTCCCAATCGTCGTAGCGCAGTTGGAGTCGTTTTTCTCCGGCATATTTCACCAGCTTGCCGCTGTAGCGCTTGGCCTCGCTGCCCAGACCTTGAATGCGTACCATGCCGTTAAACACCGTGGCTCGGGCCAGATAAATCACCAGATCATCCCGTGACGGACGGTTGACCGTGGTACTGGCGGTGAGGTGGCCCAGCCCGCGCTCATCCAGCTCCTGGGACAGGGCCATGGCGGTGTTGCGAATGCCCCGCAGCGCCACGATCGCCGCCGCCACCGCCATGGTGATATCGACTCCTTCGTCGGTAAAAATGCGCTGGCTCGACAAAAATTGAAAGTTGCGTTCCCCCAGGTCGCTGCGAATGCGGCGATGGATCGAGTTTTCGGGTTGAAACCCAGTCAGGGCACTGACGATCGCACCGCAGGCGGCCCGAGGTTCGCGCCAGGGTGATTCGCGGGTTTTGCCGTAGACTTGCTTACCGTCTTCTTGAATGCGCCCGACGTGGGTTTTGAGATCAATCGCCACCAGGGAAATCGACTGGGGGTTACCCGCATAGACCTTTTGTTTCAGCTGCTCGTCTAGCTCGTGGGCTACGGTGACATGGGCCAGGGTGGCTCCATTGTCAGTACCGCCCCCGGCGGGGAAAAAGGCCTCGAGCTTGAGTTCGCCAATTTCGGACAGGGTGGCAAATCGAGAGGCCACCACGTCGCGGTAGCGTTTGGTCGCTTCGCCCTGGTGGATGCGATCGCCGCAGTTGGTGTAGGCCAGGGTGGTGACGGCGCTGGGCAAACTCATGTCGGCCCCGCAGGCTTTGATGTCCGTGGAGCTGGTGCCAGCAAACTGAAGCTCGTCGCGCAGCAGTTGCAGGCCATTGATCAGGGCATAGCGATCGCTGACCAGCTCATTGAGATAGTTGTGGTAAGCATTGCGCTCCATACCAAAGCTAGCGGAGAGCTGCCAAAACCGCTCAATCCGCGCTTGGCTGGGGGCCGCGTCAAAGGGCAAAGCCATAGAAAATAGAACCCTTCTAGTGAAATGTCACGTCTAGAATGATGCCATGGTAAGCCCTCTAGTGCCTAAAGGCAGAAGGTGAAACCTTTGGGTAACCAGGGGCTTTGCTGGAGTGAATGGATGCTTTTTATAAAGGCCAACTCTCTCGGGCATTGCAAACACCCTCTGGGAAGATTATTCTCCATTAAGACTATTGAAGACTATTGAAGAGCCGATCTTTTTGGGGCTCAATGGGCCGGAGGATGGGAGTATTCAGCCTTCAAGATAGGGTTCTATGACTACTCTTCAACGTATTGGCATTCTCACCAGCGGCGCCGACTGCCCCGGCCTCAATGCTGTCATTCGAGCCGTGGTCAAGTGCGCCAACCGGCGGGGGTGGGATGTGATCGGCATTCCCTACAGCACCGATGGCTTCATGCAGGTGGTGGATGGCAAGTACGACCCCGAGCATTTGCGGCTCACCGATCACGGCTACGACATTCCCGGTATTTTGCAGGGGCTAGATGTGCTGCAATTTCTCAGCGGTACCATTCTTGGCTCCCTCAACAAAGGTCACCCCGAATCGCCCGACAAAGTGGCCAAAATTCTGGCGGGCTACCAACAGCTCAACCTCGATGCGCTGATCGCCATCGGGGGCGATGGTAGCCTCGATATCATCCACGATCTGGCCCAGCGGGGTGGCTGGAATCTGATCGGTATTCCCAAAACCATCGACAACGATGTGCCGTTCACCGAACGATCGGTTGGCTTTAACACGGCGGTACAGACCGTCAACAGCGCCCTCTACGATCTCACCTTTACCGCCGCCAGCCACGATCGCGTCATGGTGGTCGAAGTGATGGGTCGCGACGCCGGGCACCTGGCCCTCCACGGGGGAATTGCCGGGGGGGCCGATGTGATTTTGATTCCAGAGCTGGTGCCCGAACTCAACCCCCTGGTGGTCACGCAGATTTGCCAGCACATTGCGGCTCTGCGGCAGCGGGGTCGCAAGTTTGCCCTGGTGGTGGTGGCCGAAGGTGTCCGTGGCGAAGGCGGCAAACCTATGCATTCCATTGGCGAATACCTGGCCACCACCGTGGCCGATCGCAGCCTCACCCTCTGCCAAACCGGCGATCGCGTCTACAGCGACATGGATCAGGTCGAAACCCGCGCCATGGTGCTGGGCCACATTCAGCGCAGCGGCGTTCCCACCGCCTCCGATCGACTGCTGGCTTCCGCCTTTGGCCGCAAAGCCGTGGATCTGATCGCCGAAGGCCGCTATAACCGCATGGTGATCTGGGAAGCGGGCCGGGTGCGCTCTAGGGATCTGGGGGAGGTGATTGCCACCGTACAGGACTGCCACCGCCGTGGGGTGTGCCCCAGCCCGGTCGAGACCGATAGCACTATGGTGAAAGTGGCGCGATCGCTGG
>JAIXUR010000633.1 GCA_027483425.1 Cyanobacteriota bacterium
CCCCAGATCCCAGGGTTTTTGAAAAACCCTGGGATCTGCTTCTAGGGCAGCTCAAACCGCAAACGCACCACATCTGGGTTCAAACAATTCGCCAGCACAAACTTCTTTGCCACCTGGCGAATTTCCTCTGCGGGTGCATTCCACTCCTCCCACAGACTCTTTTGTCCAGGTGTCTTTTTTTTGAGCCTGCTTCGGGCCTTAATTTGCGCTAACAGCCTACTGCACCAGTGGTTTCGCCGCTCGGGCTTGGGCTTGGGTTTATAGCGCTTGCAGAACTTCCGGTACGCCGCCGCACAGATCTCCAACGTCGCCCCCAAGGCCAACACAGTATCTACGGATCTTTGCATCCCGTGCTTGAGCCTCAGCTGAGGCATGGCATTCGCCATCGACCTCAATCACCAGGCGCAGGGCCGCGCAGCAAAAATCCACGCTGAAATTGTCGATCGGGCGCTGCCGCAGGACTCAATGGGGAAAATGGCGCAGGCAGTTCTTCCACAATGTTTGCTCTACAGGAGTCATTCTGCGGGAGTCATAGGGTGGCGCAGCGATCGCGCCCCGCTCCTTCAAAGCAGGGTTATAGGGCAGATAGAGCACCGGGCAATCAACCTTAACCGGCCCCGTTCCATCGGCTCGCAACCCCGCCCCGCAAGCCAGGTGATAGAATAGACAAGCACTTTTAGCCGCTTTCAAACTTACCTTTGACAGTGCCCAGGTGTGGACATCGCCCCTTGTTGGGCGGTCTCCCTTACGCTTGACTAAGTGCAAGAGACACTGTGCAACCCCCTACGCTGACCGGCCTGAATTCATGTTAAAGAACCTCCTCGGTGACCCCAACGCGCGCAAGCTCAAAAAGTATCGCCCCGACGTGGTCGAGATCAACCTGCTGGAGGAAGACATTCAGCAGCTCTCCGACGAGGCCTTAGCCGGCAAGACGGTGGAGTTCAGAGCGCGCCTGGCCAAGGGTGAAGCCTTAGACGATCTGCTCCCCGAGGCCTTTGCGGTGGTGCGCGAAGCCTCCAGGCGAGTGCTGGGCATGCGCCACTTCGACGTACAGCTGATCGGCGGCATGGTGCTCCACGATGGCCAGATCGCCGAAATGAAAACCGGGGAAGGCAAAACCCTGGTGGCCACCCTGCCCTCCTACCTCAATGCGCTGTCAGGCAAGGGCTCCCACGTGGTCACCGTGAACGACTACCTGGCCCGCCGCGACGCCGAGTGGATGGGACAGATCCACCGCTTTTTGGGCCTCAGCGTGGGCCTGATTCAGCAAGGCATGTCGCCCGCCGAGCGCAAGCAAAACTACGGCTGCGACATCACCTACGGTACCAACAGCGAGTTTGGCTTCGACTACCTGCGCGACAACATGGCCACCGCCATGGACGACGTGGTGCAGCGCCCCTTTAACTACTGCGTGATCGACGAGGTCGATTCCATTCTGGTTGACGAGGCTCGTACACCGCTGATTATTTCTGGCCAGGTTGAGCGCCCCAGCGAAAAGTACACCCGCGCCGCCGAAGTGGGCCGCGAGCTCCAGGCCGACGAGCACTACGAGGTCGACGAAAAGGCCCGCAACGTGCTGCTCACCGATGAAGGCTTTATCCAGGCGGAAGAGCTCCTCGGGGTGCAGGATCTGTTCGACCCTAAAGATCCCTGGGCCCACTACATCTTCAACGCCATTAAGGGCAAAGAGCTGTTCACCAAAGACGTCAACTACATCGTCCGCAACGACGAAATTGTCATCGTCGACGAGTTTACCGGGCGAGTGATGCCCGGTCGCCGCTGGAGCGACGGTCTGCACCAGGCGATCGAAGCCAAAGAGCATGTCGAGATCCAGCCCGAAACCCAGACCCTGGCCAGCATCACCTACCAAAACTTCTTCTTGCTCTACCCCAAGCTGTCGGGAATGACCGGCACGGCCAAAACCGAAGAGGCCGAGTTTGAGCGGATCTACAAGCTGGAAGTCACGATCATTCCCACCAACCGCTCCCTCGCCCGCAAAGACCTCTCGGACGTGGTCTACAAAAATGAAGAGGCCAAGTGGAGGGCCGTCGCGGAAGAATGTGCCGAAATGCACGAGGCCGGTCGTCCGGTGCTGGTGGGCACCACCAGTGTGGAAAAGTCGGAGGTGCTATCGGCGCTGCTCAACGAGCGGGGAGTACCCCACAACCTGCTCAACGCCAAACCCGAGAACGTGGAGCGGGAGTCTGAAATTGTCGCCCAGGCCGGGCGCAGCGGTGCGGTCACCATTGCCACCAACATGGCCGGGCGGGGTACTGACATTATTCTGGGCGGCAACGCCGAATACATGGCCCGGCTCAAGGTTCGCGAGTACCTGATGCCGCGTCTCGTCAAGCCCGAAGACGAAGACCAATTTTCAGTGACTACCGTGCCCGGCTCCAAGGGCCGCGCCCCGGCCCAGGGCTTTGCCCCCGGCAAAAAGGTTAAAACCTGGAAGGCCTCGCCGGATATCTTCCCCATTGATCTGTCGCCACAGGTGATTGACGAACTTAAGACCACCGTAGACTTTGCCGTGGCCACCTACGGGGAGCGCAGCCTGTCCGAGCTCCAGGCCGAAGACAAGCTGGCCGTGGCCGCCGAAAAAGCCCCCACCGACGACCCTGTGATTCAAAAGCTGCGGGATGTGTACAACCACATTCGCCACGAGTACGAAGTGTTCACCAGCGCCGAACATGACGCCGTGGTTCAGCGGGGTGGCCTACACGTGATTGGTACCGAGCGCCACGAGTCACGCCGCATCGACAACCAGCTGCGGGGCCGGGCCGGTCGCCAGGGCGACCCTGGATCGACCAAGTTCTTCCTTAGCCTGCAAGACAACCTGCTGCGGATTTTTGGGGGCGATCGCGTCGCCGGTCTGATGAACGCTTTCCGGGTCGAAGAGGACATGCCCATCGAGTCGGGGATGCTGACGCGATCGCTGGAAGGTGCCCAGAAAAAGGTCGAAACCTACTACTACGACATCCGCAAGCAGGTGTTTGAGTACGACGAGGTGATGAACAATCAGCGCCGCGCCATCTACGCCGAGCGCCGCCGGGTCCTCGAAGGCAACGAGCTGAAGGAAATGGTGATCGGCTACGCCGAGCAAACCATGGACGACATCGTCACCGCCTACATCAACCCCGAGCTCCCCCCCGAGGAATGGAAGCTGCCGGAAATGGTGGGCAAAATCAAAGAGTTTGTCTACCTGCTGGCTGACCTCACCCCCGAACAGCTCGAAGACCTCTCCGTGGGCGAAATCAGAACGTTTCTCCACGAGCAGGCCCGCATCGCCTACGACATGAAAGAAGCCCAGGTGGACCAAATCAAACCGGGGTTGATGCGCGAAGCCGAGCGCTTCTTCATCCTCCAGCAGATCGACAGCCTCTGGCGCGATCACCTCCAGCAAATGGATGCCCTCCGGGAAACCGTCGGCCTGCGCGGCTACGGCCAAAAAGACCCCCTGATCGAGTACAAGAGCGAGGGCTACGAAGTCTTCCTCGATATGATGACCGGCATTCGCCGCAACGTCGTCTATACCCTGTTCCAGTTTCAGCCCCAACCCCAGACCCAGGTGAAGGCATCGCAGCAGGTGGGGTGATCACCCCCCGTAGGGGCAGACCCATGTGTCTGCCCTGCGGGATCGTTGGATAGGTAGGGGCAGACCAACGTGCCTCCCCTCCAACATAGGCGAATGGGTAGGGACAGACCAACCTGTCTGCCCTGCGGAATGGGTGGTGATTCAAATTTCTTCCGATGGATTTAACGGCGCTGACGGTTCGAGAAGGTACGCCTGGGGAGGATGGGCTGATTGCCCAGCACTTCTATGCCCTCTGGCAAGACTTAGGCGTGCCTGACAGTGACCTTCAGCCCGACTCGTTGACCATTTGTTTAGAGTTCATTGACCAAGCCCGGCGCAGCTTGCGCTACCAGTCTTTTGTGGCGGAGATCGAAGGGGCGATCGTGGGTTCCGTCAGCGGTCAGATTTTTAGTGGCCTATACCCGGCTGTGCTAGCTCCCCACCATCGCCAGTACGGCTATATCTGGGGGGTGTATGTGGAACCAGCCCACCGCAGACAGGGGATTGCCACCCAGCTGACCCAGCGGATGGTGGCCTACTTAACCTCCCTAGGCTGCACTAAAGTGGTGCTCAATGCGGCTCCCGGGGCGCGATCGCTCTACGAAACCCTAGGCTTTTGCGACAGCAACCTGATGGAGCTAACCCTAACCGCTTGATACTAAGCAAGCATCGGCGAGATCGAGCCGACGAGACACTATTCCTGAACTGCGAACTGGCTGCCCTGTAATACCTGGGCCAGGGTCAGCGCCAATTCTGGGAACATGGGTGAGACAATCGGCTCTTGGTCACGAAACAGCGTTACTTGATATTCACCGTCCAGCCAGTGATAAACCGAGAACGTGGGCTGCTTAGGCACCCCGATATACCGTCGTCCCCCCAGGCCCAAATAGTCAACAATCCAAAATTCTGGAATGCCCATTTCTTCATAATCGGCGGCCTTGCGCTGGTAGTCATCGCGCCAGTTAGTGCTCACAATCTCCACCACCAGTGGCATCGATTGCCCTCGAATCAGGGTCGATTCTCGCGACCATCGAGGTTCAGTCTTCAACTGGGTCTGATCGACCACCACCACGTCGGGTAAGTAGCCCGACTGCTCGCCAAACGGTTTGACCGTGCAGCTCTTGGGAATAAAATAGGGCAGCCCCAGCCGAGCGATCTCTACAGAAAGCCTGCCGTTCAAGTACCCCCCTACCTGCTCATGGGCTCCGGTTGGCTTCACCGCTTGTACCCTGCCATTGATCAGTTCATAGCGGCCATGGTCTGGATACCAGGCCATGAATTCATCAAACGTTGTAATTTGAGGGATGGCCTGAACCATGGCAACCTATGGCTGAACGACAAGACATACCTATTGTCACCGGAGACTAGCCCCATCCACAACCGTTGACTGAGCCAGGCTCGCCTTAGTCTAACCCAGCCAGTCAGTCCAGCATGGGATGCGGTACAGGCTTTCCCCATCCCATCTATCCGCTCGTTTCTCGTTTCGGTCTGCGGCCAAGTACCTCTCTATCAACCTGACCCAAAACCCCCTGGAAGAACTCTCCCAGGGGGTTTTGGTTGATGACGACAACCGTTGCGGGCGACCTTAGTAGGCCAGACCCATGCTTTTGGTCGTTTCGGCACCCAAGTACACCCGAATGCTCAGGAAGTCGGTAGGGCAGGCGGTTTCGCAACGCTTGCAACCAACACAGTCTGCGGTACGGGGCGAGGAGGCAATTTGCCCGGCCTTGCAACCATCCCAGGGAACCATTTCGAGCACGTCGAGGGGGCAGGCCCGCACACACTGGGTGCAGCCAATGCAGGTATCGTAGATTTTGACAGAATGGGACATTGAATAAAAACTCCAATGTGGATCACGACTGGGTTTGACACCTTTAAGGAGTTCCCTAAAGCGGGTCAAAACGGTCTGTACAGTAAGGGTTTCCTAATCTTTGACCAGTTTATAGCGAGAGATTTCAGCTCTTATCCTTACCCCCCGTAAACCTTAACGGATCGTAATATGAATAGGCGTTTAGGCTCATAAATGGTCACCTACCGGGATCCTCAGCCTCGTTCAACCGCGCCGCCAGAGAGCTTTAACAATGGGTTACCGTTAGGCTAGTCAATAACCCTGGGTTTTAGGCAACGCTCTTAATCCAGCGCTCCATCCACCAGCACTGCGCACCGCCATGGCCACCCGCCTCTGGACCTTTCTCACCACCGACATTCGTGACCTAGTTTCGCTCAACACTATCGACGGTACTGCTGATGCCGCCGATGCGGTACTGGGTCTGGCGGAGATACTGGCCGAGGAAGGCCCCAACGTGCAAAAGCTGGCCCCGCTGGTGAATCAGCTCGACTCACTGCTCGATGCCCTCAATTCGCCCCTGGGCAAGCTGGTGGGCGCAACGTTGCCCTTTGTCTCGATTGGCACTGGTCTGCTGAAGTTATATCTAGAGACCACCAAGAAGGATCCAACCCTGGCCCAGTCCGTCGCGCTGATTAGCCAAGCCGCCTACTTGGAGAGCTTTCGGGAGTTCGTCAAACGGCATCCCAAGGTGGAGCAGTGGCTCAACGCTAAAGACGGTACTCCCCAGGCCAAGACTCCTATTCCCGCTGTCAAAGCGCTGGGCAACTTTGAGCTAACGGATAAAGAGGCCCGTTTTGCCACCCTGTACTTTCATCAGTCGGCGCTGGCGATCGCGTTTAATGACGCTCTCAATGCTCGGCTGGTGCAGCTAGGGGCGAAACCTGAGCAAGCCAACCAAATTGCCGAAGCCGTTGCCAAAAATACCAATCGACATATGCGGACTGCGATCGCCGATGCCGCCCCCTCTATCCAGCGCATTGCTGAGTGGTACCGCACAGGCGGCGACCAGGTGTTTGAAAAGTACCTCAGCATCGATAGCTATCTGGAGGAGGCGATCGCCCCCTGCCCCCATCAGGCGGTTTTTGCCGAGCGCTTCACCTTCAACGACATCTACGTGCCCCTCAAGGCCCAGGCACTGACCTCGGCGGGGGAAGCGGACAGCAACCAGGAACCCCTTGTGCTGGAGGATTGGGCGAAGCAGTGTCTGAACGATCCAACCAAGGCCGATCGCGTCATGTTTGTGCAGGGTGGGCCAGGCCGGGGCAAGAGCGTGTTTTGCCGCCTGTTTGCCGACTGGGTGGGTCGCCACGAGCACCCTCGCTGGACGCCGATTCTGATCCGCCTGCGGGATGTAGCGGTGC
>JAIXUR010000394.1 GCA_027483425.1 Cyanobacteriota bacterium
ACCGAGGTCATGGAGTTGACCAAGCGCTCCCGGCGCTCTTGGGCCGAGATCGACTTGTAGGCCTTGAGCAACTGGTACTGCCCCGCGTGCAGGTAGGTCACCAGCCGCTGGGTAAAGGGATCAGGGCTACCGCTGCCGTCCAGGTGCGCTGTCGGGGCCAGGGTAGGGTCGATGTAGCGCTGGCGGGCGATCGCCAGTTTGTTGACCAGGTCAGGCCGGTACTCGCCAATGCGATCGAGTAAAATTGCCGCCGCTCGCTGGCTGACGTAGCGGTCTTGGGTCCAGATTCCTTCAAAGCGGCGGGTCTGGTCCAGGGAGGAGCCATTGGTGGCTGGCTCGGGCGATCGCTCTCGACAAATTAAACAGGCACTGTAGCCTACCCCAATCACCACCAGGTGCCACTCCTGAATCAAGATATCGTCCGTCTCAAAGGCAATGGTTTCATAATTGTCAGATCGACTGACAAAGCTGGTACCCGCTGCCGATAGCACGTAGACTTGGTCGCTCAGCTCGGCAATTCTCAGGTAACGGTTTGCCTCCTGGAGGTAAAAGCGCTCCTGCTGAAAACTGGCAATCACTAAAAACTTTGCCGTCCCCGCCAGCACATGATCTTCCATGGCGTGGGACAACGCGGTCAAGGATGTTTTGAAGTAGAGGCTAGGTCTAAGCTGGGGAACTGCGGTCAGCAGTTCTTCTACCACAGATGTGGACTTGCTCATGGTTCAGTTTAGGGAACCGTCGATGCAAAGGTTCTACATCGGCGTTCAGGGTGAACCCAAATGAGACCCAGTCGCATCGGCAGTAGTTACTTCCACCTAGCCTACCAGTTGCCCCCTATTTCAACGGTACATTGTAACCATTTGCCAACATCGACCGGTTTTGTTTGGGCCAAGCCTAGGCCAAAATAAAACCGGGTATCTGGGCACAATGCCTAGATACCCGGTTAAACGATTACCTGAAGCAGGAGCGACAGGTCAACAACCAGCCGTAGAGCTACATGGTGCCGCTCATATCACTGGTGTCCTTGAGGAAACCGCTGTAGGCCTCCATGCCGTGTTCACCAATGTCGAGACCTTTCATCTCTTCTTCAGCACTTACCCGCAGGCCAAAGACGGCCTTTATCACCAGCCAGAAGATAGTAGACATCACCACGGTGAACAAAGCGACGGATAGAACACCGACGATTTGAAGCCCAAGCTGCCCGACACCGCCGCCGAAGAATAGCCCGGCAACGCCTTCACCGCCCTGGGTGAAGTTATTGGGGTTGGCAAACAAACCCACGGCCAAGGTACCCCAGATGCCGCAGACCAAGTGTACGGAGGTCGCGCCCACGGGGTCATCAATTTTGATGCTGTCGAAGAAGCCAACCGCAAACACCACGAGGATGCCGCCAATTAAGCCCGCCCAAAACGCACCGCCATAGCCAAATACATAGCAGCCCGCCGTAACGGATACCAGACCGGCCAGAATACCGTTAATGGTCATGGATAGGTCGGGCTTACCGCTTAGACCCCAGGAGACAAACGTAGCGGCAACACCGCCAGCGGCAGCCCCCAAGTTAGTCGTCACAGCGATGTAGGGCACCGCCAAATCAGCCGCCAACTGAGACCCAGGGTTAAACCCAAACCAGCCCAACCAGAGAATCAGACAGCCTAGGGTAGCAAGGCTCAGGTTGTGGCCGGGCAGAGCGTTCACCTGGCCATCGGCACTGTACTTACCCATGCGGGGGCCAAGCAAAGCGGCACCCATCAGAGCAGCACAACCGCCGACAGTATGCACTAGGGTAGAGCCAGCAAAGTCAACGAAGCCCAGATCAAACAACCAGCCGCCGCCCCAGAGCCAGTGGCCCGTAATGGGGTAAGCAATGCCGGTTAGCAAAAGACTGAAGATCAGGAAATCTAAATACCTAATGCGCTCAGCCACAGCCCCAGACACAATGGTCGCCGCCGTACCGGCAAAGGCCACCTGGAACAGGAAGAATGTGTCCTTAGACAGGTTGATGCCATCGGGGCCGAGCCCGTAGAGCTCGGGGGGGCCAGACAAAAAGATACCGCCCCAGCCGATAAAGCCATTGCTGTTGGCACCAAACATGAGGGAGAACCCGATAAACCAGAAGCCCAGGGTAGCCAAGGCAAACACGATCAGGTTCTTGCTCAAGACGTTAACAGCATTTTTCTGGCGCACGAAACCGGTTTCGACCATGGCAAAACCAGCGTTCATGAAAATAACCAGGAAAGCTGCGATCGTCACCCAGATATTGTTCAGGGTGACCTGCACATCCTCAGCCGTCAACTCATCTTGGGCATGGGCCGCTAGACCCCAGGTGGCCACAATGATCAGCGCTAGGGGGATGCAAGCAGCCCATGACCAACCGCCGATGCGGTCAAACAGTCGCTTAATGGCCGCATCAAAGGGCGGCACACTGGCGCTCCAGAAGCCGGCCTTAGACCGTTTCCGAAACTTAGAACGATTACGCAACACTAGATTAGACATCTCAACAGACGTTCCTTCAACACAATCAGACAGTGAACACGGCTTAGCTTGTAGACCTGAACGCTCAACCGCAGGGCGGTGACGTCGACTTGTATGGGAGCTTTAGCCCACAGAACCGATAAGTTCTATGACCTAAGGGGACGAAGGGGTGGATCTCGGGCGGCAGCTCAAGATAGCTAACAGACACCTGGAGAAACCTACGCTAAATAAACCTGGCGCTTTTTAGCAGCACCCGGTAGGTGAACTTGCTTAAAGTCAGAACAAAATGATTCCACCAATTCTAAGGCGGTCAATCTGTATCCGAAGATACATAAGATCGCTCAAGACCACCCTATCTCTTGTATAAGCCTGAAAAAATGGGGTTAATTGAGCCGAAACCAGTCTTTTGCCAAAATTCTTTGCAGAAAAATAATATTCAAATAATATTCAATTGACCCCGAGGAGGCTCCTGGAGGTATTGATAAAACTCTAATTAAATCATTGAAAAAAGCCAAAAAAGGCTGGAATCCTTGAATTGCAAAATTGCTGGAATCTAAATTGTGCGACTCTCCAGAGCTAACGTATCAGGAGATTTCTGGGAAACGAAGATACCCCTGGTAGGGGCACGGAGTCCTGCGTCTCTACCAGGAATCAAAATTCTTCGGTATTTTTGTTGTCAGAATTGTCCTAAGCATTTTTTAGGTAGTCATGGGGGCCAAGGCGATCGAGTTCCTGCTGTTTAGCGAGGACAGAGGTTTCTAGATTGCGGCGATACTGGGCCACTTGGTCGAGCAGGGCTGGGCGATCGCAGGCCAAAATCTGCACCGCTAGCAGCCCTGCATTTTTGGCGTTGCCAATGGCCACCGTCGCCACCGGAATGCCCGCTGGCATTTGCACAATGGAATACAGCGAGTCGATACCCTGCATGGCTCGGCTTAAGACGGGCACCCCAATCACCGGCAGAGGGGTCAGAGCTGCCACCATGCCAGGCAAATGGGCCGCTCCCCCAGCCCCCGCAATAATGACCTTAAGCCCCCGTTGACGGGCAGTTTGGGCGTAGGTAACCATGCGCTCTGGCGTTCTATGGGCGGAGACGATCGCCACCTCATGGGCCACCCCAAACTCGGCGCAGACATCGATCGCTGCCACCATGGTGGGTAGGTCGGAGTCGCTACCCATAATGATGCCAATTTCGGGGCCAACTTCGGGGACAGGCATAAAGACCTCAGCTACGGCTCAATAGTGCCACCCCATCATGCCCCATCACGATATCGAAGGGGTCTAGCCCTTGATATGGAAAACTTGGCAAACTTGATAGTGCAAAGTTGAGTTTCGTTGCGGGCGGTTTTGTCGAAGCAAAACATCATAGAATTTTACAGAAGTTAGCAAATTTGCCTCCCCTATGACTGTCTCCGACGATAAGACCGTAGTTCGCGAGTATTTCAACGCCATTGGGTTTGACCGCTGGCAGCGAATCTATGGCGATGGCGACGTCAATAAGGTGCAGCTCGACATTCGCAAGGGCCATCAAAAAACCGTCGATACGCTGATGGAGTGGTTGCAGGCCGACGATAACCTGGCCGGGCTCACCTGCTGCGACGCGGGCTGCGGGGTCGGGAGTCTCACGATTCCCCTGGCCCAGGCGGGGGCCAAAGTCTATGCCAGTGATATTTCTGCCAAGATGGTCGAAGAGGCGCAGCGCCGGGCCGAGGAGACCCTAGGTGGCGAAAACCTACCCACCTTTGAGGTCAAAGACCTGGAAGAGTTGACCGGTCGCTATCACACGGTCATGTGCCTAGATGTGCTGATCCACTATCCCCAGGATCAGGTGCAGGGCATGATTAGCCATCTCGGGTCGCTGGCGGAGTCACGCCTGATCATGAGCTTTGCGCCCAAAACACTGTGCTACAGCCTGCTGAAAAAGGTGGGCGAGTTTTTTCCAGGGCCCAGCAAAGCTACTCGGGCCTACCTGCATCGGGAGGCCGATATTGTCAAGGCACTGGAGGCCGATGGCTGGCGCATCGAACGCCGGGCAATGAACAAAACTCAGTTTTACTTCTCTCGTCTGCTGGAAGCGGTGCGCCAGCCCTAGGTGAGGCAATGTTTGGCCAATAAAGATATCCCAAGGTCGGGGTGCAAAGTCTGCGCCCTGGCCGGGAAGCAATTTTTTGGGATATCTTCGTTGCCAGGGCTACGGTAAATCATCCCCAGGTCAAGGTCATGATGACGGTAGAGCGGCTATTTGTGGCGATCGCAGCGGTGTTGGGCGGCACCGCCGTAGCCGCCGGGGCCTTTGCCACCCATGCCCTGCGGGCTCAGCTCAGCGATCGCCTACTGACCGTGTTTGAGACCGGGGCTCGCTACCAGATGTACCACGCCCTGGCCCTGGTGCTGGTAGCCCTGGTCCGTAGCCAGGGGCTGGGCTCGCCGGGGCTGCTAACGACCGCTGGGTGGGCCTTTGTGGCTGGCACGGCGATATTTTCGGGCAGTCTCTATGCCCTCAGCCTGACCGGGCAAGCCATTCTGGGAGCCGTGGCACCCCTGGGCGGTGCCGTGCTCATGGCGGGGTGGGGCTGCCTCGCCGTTGCCACCCTACTGGGGCCAGGAAAACCCTAAGAGTATCCCAACTAAAAACCATCCCTTCCCAGGACGCGAACCCGGCCCAATGGGCCGGTCGCGGTGAGATTCTGGATAATACCAAATCCGAGTCATATACCCCCGATTACAAAAAGGCCAATCTGTAGGGGCGAATGGCATTCGCCCTAAACCATTTCGGGGGTAGCTAAGTCGGATTTGGTATAAGTATTGAGTTGACACACTCTAAGAGGTTGTTTGAAAAGCCAAAGAGCGTCTCAGATTATACCTGGGTCGTAGGTCAATGTCCTCAAAATTAGGCGTTTTGGCTATCTCTTGGCGGCAAACTATACCTGGGACAACCCTTTTCAAACAACCTCTAAGTCTGACAACGGGAAGTGGATGCAG
>JAIXUR010000146.1 GCA_027483425.1 Cyanobacteriota bacterium
AGCCGGGGCAACAGCCACCGAAAAACTGCAAAAACAGTCCCCAAAACAACTGGGATGGCAAAAATAAACCAATCTGGCTTGTCCCAAGCGAGCCTGGCAACCTGTATGACCCACTCTGGAAGAGACAGGGTCGCAACTAGCAAGACTAGCGGAGGCATAGGGGGCGGCGCGGCAGATTTCCCCCGATTCTAGCCTTGACTACAGAAAAGCCAAAATAGACGTGATGATTCCTCACGCCCTACTTTGAGGCCCGCAGCAGCAGATATAGGCCAACCACCAGCCCCAGCATGGTCGGCAACCAGGCCGACAAAAACGGCGACAGCACCCCCACTTCGCCCATGGCATTGGTAATAAACGACAGCAGATAGTAGCCAAAAATAATCACAATGCTGATGGCAAAGCTAGTGGCCCGACTAGTGCGCTGGGGCAGCACCCCGATCGAAGCTCCCACCAGACCAAAGACTACGCACACAAAGGGTAGGGCATACTTCTGCTGAATCCGAATTTTCCAGCGGCGGATCATCTTTTCGTCGCCGCTTTTGCGCACCAGTTCGAGCTGATCGGTGGCCTCAGCAATATTCATTTCAGTGTCGTTTTTGGTGCGGCTCGCCAGATCTAGAGGAGTGCGCGGCAGCTGCAATTCCTGGGTTTCAAAGGTAATGATATTGCGAAACGAGCCGTCGGGGGCGACGACATAGATGGTGCCGTTGTAGAAGGTCCAGATATTTTTCGCCACATCCCATTTGGCCGAGTCGGCGCTGACCACCTGGTTGAGCCCCTCCTGGGAAAAGTCCAAAATCGTCAGCCCGTGCATGGTGGTGCCATCGAACCGGCGGGCATAGAACTGGCGCTTGAGCTCCTGGGCCTCAGGGTTATCCGACGCAGGCTGAAACTCCTGGTAGAAAATATTGCGCTCCTGAAAGGGGGGGCGCTCCGATTTCAGCGCCCTCTCGAGGGTAATGGCGGCCCGGTAGTTGGCGGCGGGGGTAATCATCTCGTTAAACACAAAGGTGAGGCCCGTCACCAGCAAACTCAGCACCACCGCTGGGGCAATAATGCGCCGAATGCTGACCCCCACCCCCCGCAGGGCAATCAGCTCACTGTCGCTGGAGAATCGGCTGTAGGTCATCAGGGTGGCCAGCAGCGTCGACATGGGAAAGGCTAGCACAATGAACTCGGGCAGCTTAAGCACAAAAATCTGCACCGCCAGGGTAATCGCCAGCCCCGACTCGGTGATGCGGCGAATCAGCTCAAACAGCGCCCCAATGGAAATACCCAGGGATGAAAATGCCCCCACCCCAAACAAAAACGGCATCGTGAGTTCTTTGGCGATGTAGCGATCCATCACCGTCAGCAGGGGCGAGCGGAGGCGGACGTAGGGAGTGGGGGCGGAGGCGGAGGCCATGGGAGGGAAGTGGGTGAGTAGGTGGGTGGGTAGGGGCAGACCCGTGTGTCTGCCTTGCCTCGAAGGTGAGGGGGTGGGGGCTAGATAATGAAGTCTTTGCCCAGGTAGTGTTCGCGCACGAGGGGGTTGCTGGCGAGATCCGTGGCGCTACCGGCGGCGAGAATTTGCCCGTCGCTCATGATGTAGGCGCGATCGATGATGCGGAGGGTCTCGCGGACGTTGTGGTCGGTGATCAAGATGCCCATGTCGCGATCGCGCAGTTTAGACACAATCTCTTGTATCTCAGCCACGGCGATCGGGTCGACCCCGGCAAAGGGCTCATCCAAAAACAAAAAACTGGGGCCTTCGGGGCCAGAGGCCAGCGATCGCGCCAGTTCTGTCCGCCGCCGCTCGCCTCCCGACACTTGAATGCCCAGGGTGTTGGCCACCTGCTCGAGGCGAAACTCTTTGAGCAGGTCTTGCAGGCGATCGCCATACTCCTCGGGGGGCACCCGCGTCTGCTGCATCACCAAAAGAATATTGTCAGCCACCGACAGATTCCGAAAAATGCTCGGTTCCTGGGCCAAATAGCCAATCCCCAGCCGCGCCCGCTGGTGCATGGGCAGATCGGTAATGTCGATCTGGTCAAGGCAAACTCTGCCCCCGTCAGGCCGTTCTAGCCCCGTGGCCATGTAAAACGTCGTGGTCTTGCCAGCCCCATTTGGCCCCAACAGCCCCACAATTTCACCCTGGGCCACGGACAGGCTGACGCGATTGACCACCTGGCGCTTGCCGTAGGTCTTTTGAACGTTGTCGAGTACGATTTTCAAAGGCACGCCTGGGCCAAAAGAACGGGCAAAGCTGCAAAGATTCTATCAAAGCCCTCGACACAACGGCAGAGTGGCCCAGCCCCAATCCTAGTTACTCAGGGGAGCCGTAGGCCCTTCCTCCGCCCCACCGCCCTCAATGGGGCTGACATCCAGCACGACCGGGGGCCGAGGCGCAGGGGGGCGAGCACTCCCTGCCGCTGACCCTGGGGCTGACTGGGGCGGTGGCAGAATGTAGACCGCCTCTACCTGGTCATCGGGGCGAGGGGTCGCCACAAAGCGATCTTCTTCAATTAGGTAGGTGATCACCTCCGCCCGCAGGGTGTTGCCCGCCTGGGTCACGACCACATTTCCGCTGAGCACAATCCGCTGCTCATTGCTGTAGTAATCAGCCTGGGCCGACGTGGCTTGAATCTGTCGGGTCGGGTAATCAATTTGGACATTACCCCGAGCTGTGATGATCCCCGTGGCCGAATTGGCCTCCTGAATATCCGATCGCAGGGTGATCGTACCCCCATCTTGAGCTTGGGCCGGATGGCCACCGAGCGGTGCCAAACTTCCCCCATCCAGAGCCACCATCGCTCCCATGACTGCCGCTATCCACCCCAACCAGCGAGCCCCACGCCCCATAGCTCAGTCCCTAACCCTGTTACAGCTAACTCTCTCCATCGCTTTTCAATCTTACTCCAATCCCTCGGGCAGACACATGGGTCTGCCCCTACGCATCCATCCATCCGCCCCCTACGCACCCACGCACCCACGCATTCGAGGCCGGGCAGACACACGGGTCTGCCCCTACGCCCCCTGCGCCACGCTATCCTCAAAACACTCCCCTGCTGCTGTTGCCATGCTCACTGCCCCACCGACCACCCGCCCGATTCAGTTTGCCAGCGACAACTACTCGGGCATGTGCCCCGAGGCGCTGGAGTACCTCGTCAAGGCCAACCAGGGGGATGTCCCCGCCTACGGCGACGATGGGTGGACCCAGCGGGCTGCGGACACCTTTCGCAGCATCTTCGAGACCGACTGCGAGGTGTTTTTTGTCTTTAACGGCACGGCGGCCAACTCCTTGACCCTGGCATCGCTGTGCCAGTCCTACCACAGCGTGATCTGCCACGAACTGGCCCATGTGGAAACCGACGAGTGCGGGGCCCCAGAGTTCGCCAGCAACGGCTCTAAACTGCTGCTGGCCCAGGGCGATCAGGGGAAGCTCGACCCCGCTGATGTAGAGCGGCTGATTACCAAGCGATCGGATATTCACTACCCCAAGCCGAAGGTGATTAGCCTCACCCAGGCCACCGAGGTCGGTACCCTCTACACCACCGACGAGCTAGCTACCCTAGGCGACCTGGCCCACCGCTACGGGCTCAAGGTGCACATGGATGGCGCCCGGTTTGCCAATGCCCTGGTGGCCTCGGGCAAAACCCCGGCGGAGCTGACCTGGAAGGCGGGCATCGATGTGCTGTGCTGCTGCGGCACCAAAAACGGTATGGGCGTCGGGGAAGCCATTCTGTTCTTCGATCGCACCCTGGCGGAAGACTTTGCCTACCGCTGCAAACAGGCGGGGCAGTTGGCCTCCAAAATGCGGTTTATCTCGGCTCCGTGGCTGGGGCTACTCGAGACCGGGGCCTGGCTGCGCAACGCCGCCCACGCCAACCGCATGGCCACCTATCTAGAACAACAACTGCGATCCATTCCTGGGCTAGAAATTCTCTTTCCCCGCCAGGTCAACGGAGTGTTTGTGGAGATGCCCCCAGCCTTGATTGACGACCTGCACCGCCGAGGCTGGGCGTTCTATACCTTCATCGGTAGCGGTGGCGTGCGGCTGATGTGCGCGTGGAATACGACGACCGAGGCGATCGATGAGCTGGTGGGAGATATTAAGGATGTGATGGGTCGTTGAGCCCAAGCAAAGGACTTTTAG
>JAIXUR010000115.1 GCA_027483425.1 Cyanobacteriota bacterium
ATAGCTAGGCCGTTCCGCCTCGGGATGCGCCAGCATATAACCCAGGGCTTGGGGAATGCCCACCGCTAGCCCAATGCCCATATTTTTAGACTCAATCACCACAATCCACAGATTATTCAGGGTTACGAGCACATCAATCTGCCCTCGGATCAGCGTCTCACCATCCAGGGCTGACACCTCCGTTGAAGCCTCAGTGCGAAAGTTAAAGGGATCGTCATAAAACCCTGCCAAGTCCAGCAAAGGAGACACGATCACCATCTTGATGGCATCTTCCATCAGCGGGAACGCCTGACTTAGGTGAAGAAAATGGGTCTTGACCTGATCTAACCGTTCCTGCTCTGCGGCGGTTAGGCTGGTTGGCGATGTCATCCATTCCGGGAAAAAGTCGTAGGCCGTGGTCACCCTCAGGCCAAACTGTTGCCTGAGTAGATCTAGGGTCACATTGCGGGCCTGTAATGTGACTACCACGGCTGGTTCTCCAGATTAATGTAGACCTGTGACGAATAGCTCCAAGCTCCTCTGTAAACGAACATGGCCGTTAAATTAGGCCGTCGTCTTCAAAGGCGTACTATTTCTGCAATTCTAAGGCAAGTCTATCTGCGGCTAAGCTCTTGGGCGAAAAAGACCCATCGCGCCAATAATTTGCGGTTCCCGATCGGCCTCGCTGTCACTGGGGCCACAGGTAACCCATGTCATCAATCGCCAAGGGCGTATGGGGAAAATCGCGCTGGGTAAACTGGCGCACGAGCACCACGCTGCCAAAGTGGTCATCCAGGTAGGGGACGCCATTTTTGTCGAGGGCCACGGGGATGATGCGCCCACCGACAAAGTTGCCCTGGGCATCGAGATCGGCCTGGAGAATCAGCGAGGTGCCTAAGGGGCCTACGGTCGAGAGACTGCGGTAGCCCAAAAAGTTACCCAAGGAGTAGGCGATTAGTTTATTGTTGTACCGCTCTAGGGCGCGGGGGACGTGGGGGCCATGACCCAGTACCAGGTCGGCCCCGTGGTCCACCATCGTGTGGGAAAAGCGCACCACGTTGCCTCGATTTTCGGAGTAGAAAAATTCCTCTTGGTCGCGGGTGTAGACAGCGTCGGTGCCCTCTTTGCCGGCATGGAACGAGACCACCACAATATCGGCCTGCTGCTGGGCGGCTTCGACCAGGGCGATCGCACTCTCCAGATCATTCACCGTGTTGTGAACGTCGAAGGTGCTAAAGGCGATGAAGGCCACCCGCTGCCCCTGGGCTTCCACCACCAAAATTTCGCCCTTGCGGCCCACGGCCTTCATGCCCGACGCTTCAATGTTGGCGATGGTGTCCTCAAAGCCCTGCTCAAAAAAATCCATCGAATGGTTGTTGGCCACGCTCAGCACGTCAAACCCAGCTTCTTTGAGGACGCTGGCGTACCAGGGCGGGGTGCGAAAGGCAAAGGTGTTGGCGCGACCGGTGTCCTTGGCGCTGTGGGGCACTTCGGTGAAGGTGCTCTCAAAATTCCCAAAGGTGATGTCGGCCTCGCCCAGGTGGTATTGGATGCTGCGAAACAGGTATTGCCAGTCGTCGGGCAGGCGATAGCGCTGGTAGTCGGTACCGGGGATAATGTCGCCCACAGCCTTGATGGTGAGCATAGCGGGGGCGATCGCAGGCTGGGTATCGGCCACTTGGGGTAGGGCGGGCAGCGCCAGCGCCGAGGCCCCAGTAGTGGGCACAGGGGCAGTCACAGGGGCGGTCACAGGAATGGTGGTCTCGACCGGGCTGCCCCGTGGCTGATCGTAGCGCCACTGGGTGACGCCAGCGGCTAGGCCAAACCCGAGGGCCACCACCCCAGGCATGGCCACCCACCGCCACCCACTAGAGCTAACCCGAGGCTGGAGGGGGCGATCGCGTCCCCCAGCCCACACCTCTGCCGCCTGAACTGGTAATACGACAAACGGAGCCACCGCTGGCGGGGGGAGGGGGTGCCCCTCAGAGGTAGCCGCCTCCACTCGACGGGGCTGGGGCTCGGGCGGCACCACCAGGGTAAAGTCCTGGTGCCAGCGGTGAACCAGACGCTTTGGGGTGCCGTCGATCACCTTGAGGTGGGTGAGGCCGGGGGGCGCGAGGTCACTGACCACGGCGTAAACCTGCCCTGGGTAGCCCTCGGGCAGAGGCATTTGGGCCACCGTGAGAAACACGTACAGGGTGCGATCGCGCCAAGACACCTCTACCCGCACCGGCGGGTCATGGAGCACGGTGGTGAGCAGGTGGGCGATCGCCGCGACATCGCCGGTCTGGGCCAGCGGCCAGCTTTCCAGTTGAGTCAGGTCAGGAATCGGCACAAAGGACAGGGCGCTCCAGGGCTAGGGTCGATCATAGCCCCACGGTGACCCCCAAAGGGTGTTTAACCAGCCCCAGGGAGGCAACATCCTCACCGTCTGGCAGCCCAGGGTTTCCCCTGGTCTACAGCGGGCTGGGGCGCTAGAGTATGGAAGGCAATTTAATGACAGCTAATGACAGCTACCGCTCTCAGCTATCCTCCAGCGGCTAGATTCCTATGACATGGCTAACCTGGCTCAGGACAACGCGTAGATGGGGGCGATCGGCCATCACCGGCCTGGGCACTGGCCTGGGCGCTGGCCTGCTGGCCCTGCCGGGGGCTGCCGCTGAGCGGGTTGAGCTTTTCTACGGTCCCTTCGAGATCACCCTTCGAGTAGATGACATTCAGCACTTTGCCGATACCGGAGAGGTGAGGGGTAGCCTGGAGCCCATCGCCCAGCGGTTGGCCCCGGCCCAGCTCGACGGCCTCCGAGGGTTGCTGAATCGGCCCTTTAACCTAGATGTCACCACGGTGGGAGAACTGACCTACTCCCCAGTAGGGTCACGGCTGTTAGG
>JAIXUR010000223.1 GCA_027483425.1 Cyanobacteriota bacterium
TCACCGGATCGCCGGTCAGGGCCAAGATATTGCGCAGCCCCAGGGCGTGGACCCCGATCAAATCGGCCTGGAGGGCAATGCGGTTGCGATCGCGGCAGACCACCTGACACACCGCCTCTACCCCCTGCTGTTGCAGCAGCACCGCCGCTGCCCAAGACGACATTCGCATGACTGCTCGGCTGCCGTCGGTCACATTCACGGCATGGACTCGACCCTTCAACAGCTGCCCCATGGCCAGCATGTGCTGTGGGTTGCCCCCCTTGGGCGGCATCACTTCCGCTGTGACCAGAAACTGGCCAGCCTTGGCCGCTGTGCGCAGTTGATAACCTAGGGGTGCAGACGTCAAAGGGGTCTCCTGGGGAGGGGGCAAGGGTGGGTACAGTGTCGGGTTTGCGGGGGTGGGTTTACGGTATGGGGTTTAGGGTTTACGGGGTCGGGCATGGGGCCATCCGGCTTGAACCAGGTCTGATGGCCTGCTCCTCCAAATCCCTTGAGAAGACCTAGTATATCTGACCGCTACAGCTATCTGACCGCTACAGCGGTTGAGAGTAGCCCAGGGCATCTTTGACCCGCGCCAGGGTGGCGTTGGCGACCTCGCTCGCTCGCTCGCGCCCGGTGCGCAGAATGCTTTCGAGATAGGCGCGATCGCCCATGAGTTCGTCAAACTTGGCCTGAATGGGTGCCAGGTGGGCCACCGCCGTGTCGGCCAGCAGGGGCTTAAACTGGCCCCAGCCCATCTCCTGACATTCCGCCGCCACCGCCTCCTTGGTCTGCCCAGACAGCAGCATGTACAGGGTCAGTAGGTTATGGCATTCGGGCCGGGCCGGGTCATCAAACCACAGCCCCCGCTCGGGGTCGGTCTTAGCCCGCTTAATTTTTTTGACGATCGCCTCCGGCGTATCGGTGAGGTCAATGCGGCTCTGGTCAGAGGGGTCTGACTTCGACATTTTCTTGGTGCCGTCGGTGAGGCTCATCACCCGGGCCCCCTCGGTGCGAATCATGGGCTCGGGCACCTTGAGCACCGGATGCTCTTCGGTGCCAAATTGGAAATTGATCCGGTTGGCAATGTCGCGGGTCAGCTCCAGGTGCTGCTTCTGGTCTTCGCCCACGGGCACCAGGTCGGGCTCGTAGAGCAAGATATCGGCGGACTGGAGCACGGGGTAGTCGAGCAGGCCAATGCTGACGTTTTCCCCCTGCTTCACGGCTTTTTCTTTGAACTGGATCATTCGCTCTAGCCAGTTGAGGGGAGTAATGCAGTTAAACAACCAGGCCAGCTCCGCGTGGGCCGATACATGGGACTGCACAAATAGGGTAGCCTGGTCAGGGTCGATGCCGCAGGCGATATAGGTAGCCGCCACTTTATAGGTATCTGAGGCCAGCCGGGTGGGGTCGTGGGGCACCGTAATGGCGTGGAGATCGGCCATGAAGAGAAAGGCGTCGTATTCTTCTTGGAGGTCAACCCAGTTGCGAATGGCCCCCAGGTAGTTGCCCAGGTGCAGGTTGCCCGTCGGCTGAATGCCTGAAAGAATGCGCTGTTTGGCCATAGGTCAGAAAAAAAAGATGCGGCAATACAATGAAATGGTGGGCGAAACGGTGGGCGCTAAAGCCAGCAGACCCAGGAGAGAACCCCCTATGAATCTACCCCAATCTCTGCCCGCCGCAGTAGCCAGACAACCGCCTTTCAGACTTCTTCCTGGCTGGAATCGATTAAATTGTTTAGATTTGTAACATACCGACTATAGTTTTTTCTCCCTATGAACCAGTCCCCTAATCTGTCGAGCCGCTTACAAGAGGCCATTCACCTGGCCCGGCAGGTGCAGCAACACCCCGCCGCCGATCAAGCGTTTCAGTCGGTGCTGGGGGAGCTTGGCACCCAGAGCCCTGTGGCGGCTGAGCTGCTAGAGCAGCTGTGGCGGGAGTACATTGGCTCCCAGCGCTCTTCACAGTTTTGGGAGCAGATGTCTGAGGTGGAGAAGAACCTGTCCGATCGCATGAGCGAGAGCCACATTCAGCTGAAGCAAAACTATCTGCGACTGATGCAGGAGCAGTAGGCAACAGCAGCGCTTTAGCGCCCCCGTAGGGGCGAACCGATGTGTTCGCCCCCATCCCCGCCTTAGGGATTTGTCGGTAGGGTGATCACAAACTCGGTGTAGGAACCGGGCTCGGTCTTCACGTCTAAGGTGCCTTTGTGCTGGCCCACAATAATATCGTGGGTCATGGATAGGCCTAATCCTGTGCCGTCGGAGGTGGGTTTGGTGGTAAAAAAGGGCTCAAAAATCTTGCTCTGATGTTCTAAGGGAATGCCCATGCCGTTATCTCGGATCGAGATTTTTACGCCATGGTCTTGCCGCTGGGTCTGAACCGACAGGGTCGGGGTAAAGGCGTCTCCGAGCTGCTGCTGCTTTTTCTGAATGGCATACATGGCATTGTCAACAATATTGATGAAGGCGCGGCTGATTTCACTGGCCAATACCGCGACTGGCTCCAGGTTTGGATCGTAGTCCTTATCAATCTTGGCGGAAAACATGAGATCTTGGACTCGTTTGCCATGGAAGACCAGCTGAATGGACTCATCGAGCAATGCATTTAAATCTCTCAATTGATAGGCATTGTCGCCCATGCGGGCATGCTGCATCATGTTGTGAATGATGCCCTCGGCCCGTTGACCGTGGTGATGAATGGCCACGGCATTTTCCTTGAGATCAGCTAGCAGGGTTTGAATGGACTCTAGGGCCTCTGGATCTAAGTGCTGGGCCTGGGCTTGCAGCTCTTCTGCCAAGTCGTCGGCTAACTCTGCGGAACCTTCGGCATAGTTATTGACAAAATTGAGGGGATTCCGAATTTCGTGGGCAATGCCTGCGGTTAGGGCACCCAGGGCCGCCAGCTTTTCCCTGGCGATGATTTGATCCTGGGCCATTTTTAAATTTTCTAGGGCCTTTTCTAGGGCGCTCTCTGCGGCCTTTCGCTGTTCAACTTCCTCGGCCAGGAGATCGTTTTGATGCTGGAGGGCTCGGTTTAAATTTTGAATTTTGAGATGGGTGGTGACCCTGGCCAACACTTCCTCTTGCTGAAAGGGTTTGGTGATGTAGTCGACTCCGCCGACCTCAAAGGCCTTGACTTTGTCGTCAATGCTGTCTAAGGCACTGAGGAAGATCACGGGAATTGAATCGGTGCGGCGATCGCCCTTTAGCCGCTCACAGACCTCATAGCCGTTCATCTCTGGCATGAGAATGTCGAGCAAGATCAGATCGGGGGGAGCCAATTGAGCGGCATCGATCGCTCGCTCGGCATCCAGCGATCGCCGCACCTTATAGCCTGCACCGGTCAGTATTTCTGACAGCAGGCGGAGGTTTTCGGGGCGGTCATCGACAATTAAAATATCTTCTCGCTGGTCTGTCATGGCGATCGCCCCTTGAACACAACACCGTAACCGCAGCCCTGGCGCAGATATTGCTGGCCGCTAGGCATCCGTCTCGCTGGCCTGGGCGGCGGTGGTCAGTGCCACCAGTTTATCTAACCGCAGGTCATCGACCCAGGCCTGTAGCGCCGCCAACAGTATTGACTGACCGGGCGGAATTTGCTCAAGACACTGGGTTACCAGGTCTTCGTCGGCCATGCGAGCGGCCTGGTGCAGTTGCTCGATCCAGGCGGGGGGCATGGTTTGCAGCGCCGCTATCAATGGGGCCAGGGCCGTCTCGGTGGCGTAGCTCGGCAGGGCCGGCGGAGCGGGAGTATCCTTTGGAGCCTGGTAGAGGTAGCTGACGCCCAGGTGCTCGGCCATTTTGTCGAACAGCAGGGCGGCGGTGGCGGGCTTGCAGATCAGATCATCACAGCCGGCCGCTAGAATGGCCTCGCGCTCATTGTCAAAGGCGCTGGCGGTCAGGGCCACAATTTTAGTGGGGTGGAGCATGGGCGACTGGGTGTCTTCTAGGGCGCGGATCTGGCGGGTGGCCCCATAGCCATCCATCACCGGCATGCGCATATCCATCCAGATCAGGTGGGGAGTCCACTGCTGCCATAGTCTGACGGCGGCTTGCCCATTTTCAGCCTCCTGCACCAATAGCCCAATGGAGCGCAGCAGCTTGACCAAAAACTGACGGTTTTCCCAATGGTCTTCGGCCACGAGAATGCGGTATTGCGGTTGGTTGGGGGCCAACCCCACCACCTTACGGTCTAGGGGCTGGGGCGGCAAATCGCTGGCGGCAACGGGCACCACCGGAATTTCGAAGAAAAAGGTGGCTCCCTCCCCAAGGCGGCTGAGCACCTGCAAGTCGCCTCCCATGAGGTGTACAAACTGTTGGCTAATGGGCAACCCCAGGCCCGTGCCCTCTTGGGCCGCTTGGCCCGCTCGGGTTTGAATGAAGGGCTTAAATAAGAACTCCTGCTCACTGGGATCAATGCCGGGGCCGGTATCTTGCACGGAGAATTGTAGATAAACGGCGGCTGAGGGTACGCCTAGGCCGTCTGGGGCCAGGGCATCTGGGGCTTCGGGGCGATGGGATGTGGGGTCTACCTGCACGCGCAGGGTGACGCGGCCTGCCTGGGTAAATTTGATCGCATTGCTGAGCAAATTGGTCAGCACCTGGCGCAGCTTGTTCTCGTCGGTTTGAATGTAGCGGGGAAGTTGGGCCTCCCAGGGTATGGTCAGGGTTAACCCTTTGGATTGTGCCTTGAGGTGGAACAGCTCTTCGAGATGGTGGAACAGTTGCTGGAGGTCAAACTTGTTCAGGTTGAGGGTGGCGCGACCGGCTTCAATTTTAGACATTTCTAGAATGTCGTTAATCAACGTCAGCAGGTGTTGACCACTGCGGTTGATGATGTTGATTTGGTGCTGCTCGTCAACCGCCAGGGCCTCATTGCGGCCCAACAACTGGCTAAAGCCCAGAATGGCGTTGAGGGGCGTGCGCAGCTCGTGACTCATGTTAGACAGGAAGGTGCTCTTGGCGCGGCTGGCGGCTTCGGCGGCTTCCATGGCCTGTTGTAGATCGTGGGTGCGTTCGGTGACGCGCTGTTCGAGGCTGCTATTGATTTGGCGCAGTTCTTGCTCGAGGAGTTTGCGATCGGTGATGTCGTACACCGTCCCCACGACTCGGTAGACCTGCCCCTCGTCGTTAATCAGTGGGTTATAGGTGGTCAGCATCCAGCGGATTTGCTCCTGAAAAGTGAGGCATTCTTCAACGGTGAGGGGCTGCTGGGTGGCGATGCATTGGCCATAGCGGCGGAGAATTTCAGCGGCTTCATCGGCGGCAAAATGGTTTTGAATGGGTTTGCCTGCCACCTCTTCGGTGGTTTTGCCGATCAGCCCAGCCGTAGCGGGGTTCCAACCAGCCTGACGCACCTGGTGATCGGCCAAAACATCCGCCACAAAAATCGGTTGATTAACACCTTCATAAATGCTGCGGAGAAACTGTTCTTGCTCGCGCAGTTGGGCTTCGCCTCGTTTACGATCGCGGATATCGCGGCAAATCGTGGCCATACAGATCGGTTCGCCTGTCTGGGAATCGTTGATCAAGAATAGGGTTTGGTCGGTAGCAATCGTTTCGCCCGTTTGTACATGTCGGAACATTGACTCGCCACGCCAATAGCCCTGCTGAATCAGATGAGGCAGGGCTTCTTGCTGAAACCGCATCAACCCTTCTGGACTGAGGAAGGCTTCGACGGGCATCCCTACGAGAGCGCTGGAGGCTACGCCCATCAGTGCTTGCCCGGCTGCATTTAGGTAAAGCGATTCGCCAGTCATGGTCGCCAACCCGATCAGGTCGGTGCTGTTTTCGACGATCGCCGCCAGTTTTTGCAGTTCCAGTTCGGCCTGTTTGCGATCGGTAATATCCAGCGCCACCCCGACTATGCGTAGCCCAGCACCGCCGTCAGCGTCGACTACTTTGCCGCTGACGGACACCCAGCGCAGTTCGCCATCCAGGCGATGAATCCGGTATTCGATGTGGTAGGGCGATCGCGTGGCAAAGCTCTCGGCTAAGGCGGCAAACACCCGTTCCTGGTCATCTGCATACACCAGGTTGAGGAAGGCCTCGCGATCGCCGGGAAACGTGCCGGGGGCATAGCCAAAAATGGCTTCGGTATGCTCAGACCAAATACCGGACTCTAGGCTCGATTCCCAGGTGCCCATGTTGGCGGCTTCTAGGGCGATTTGTAACCGCAATCGTTCGGACTCAAGCTGCTGCTCGGTTTGCTTGCGATCGCTAATATCTTCAACGATGCCGATATAGTACTGCGCTTCTCCGGCGCTATTGCGCACGAGCGAGACAGACAGATTGATCCAGACAATTGAGCCATCTGAGCGGTGATAGCGCTTTTCTAGCTCAAAGGTTGACAGGTCTCCAGCGATGAGTTGGCTAACCAGGGCCTGGTCCTTGGCCAAGTCGTCGGCATGGGTAATATCGCCAAAATATTTTAAGAAAAGCTCGGCTTCAGAGTAGCCTACGATGTCACAAAACTTTTGATTGACTCGAACAAATTGCCCATCTAGGTTGGCTTGAATCATCCCCACGGCGGCTTGCTCGAAGGTGGCGCGGAAGCGCTCTTCGCTGTCACGGAGGGCCAGCTCGGCTTGTTTGCGATCGCTGATATTCAGCGCGTTGCCGACAATTTGCACCACCTGCCCTACGGCATTTTTTAACGGATTGAGTGTGGTCAAAGTCCAAACGTCACCCGTTGGCAAAGCGAGGAATTCTTCATAGCGCATGACCTGACCCGTTTCCACACAGCGCTGATAGTTGACGCACATTGCACTACCCGTCTCCATACCAAACACATCTTGGGGTCGCTTACCCAAAACTAATGCACTGCTTAAGCCAGAAATTTTTTCGCTGGCGGGGTTCCAGCCAGAAATTCTAAATTCGTGATCAGCTAAGA
>JAIXUR010000040.1 GCA_027483425.1 Cyanobacteriota bacterium
AGCTGTGAAAGCTGCTGGTAGGCCACTACCCCCACCCCGGCAGAAACCACCAGGGCCCCGTTGACCAAGCCGAGGGCAAAACTACCGGCCCCCAACCCCCACAGATGAGGATGTTTAGGCCGAGGCAGGGTGAGCCGCGATAGCCCCTGGGGCAGGGCCTTTGACCATGTCTGCCAGCGGTTCAGAAAAGCTGGATTGAGACGCTTGGCCCGCACCGGGGACGCGTCAAAGGACTGGGAGGAGACAACTGGGTAAACCACAGGAGAGGTGTTGCGTTTGAGGCTTGGGTATCAGGCTTAGCATAGCGCTGCCCTTCAATCTTAAGACCCTTTGCAACGGAAAACTATAGAGTGGGCCAGGCCACCGGGGTGATCCTACACCTGGCCAGGTCATTAGCCAGAAGCCAGAAGCTAGAAGCTAGAAGTCAGAAGCCAGAAGCCAGAAGCCAGAAGCCAGAAGCTAGGCCGGAACTGCCTCCTGAATTCTGCCTCCTGAATTCTGTCTCCTAACTCCTGTATTCTTTCCATCCATCGGCCCACAAGACAGGGGATAAGCTGGGGTGTTAGGCTCAAAACGAGTCCCCCCCAGCCAGTCAAATCTGGAATGTTAGATCTTCTGCTCATGGCCAGCCTTGGCTTCCTCGGTAGTTTTGGACACTGCCTTGGGATGTGCGGGCCTATTACCGTCGCCTTTTCCCTGGCTGAGCAGCCCTCAGCCCCAGGGCGCTGGCAGCAACTACGGTTTCACCTGCTGCTGAATGTAGGTCGGATCGTGAGCTACACCCTCGTCGGTGCCACGATTGGAGCCTTGGGTTCTGTTCTGGTGATCGGTGGGCAGATGGCCGGGGTAGGCAGCCTGCTGCGGCGGGGAATTGCCATGGCGACGGGGCTGTTATTGATCTGGTTTGGCCTGGCGCAAATTAGCCCAGGGCAAGTTCCCAAGGTGCCGCTGCTCAATCCTATGGCGCAGCCGGGGTGGCACGATCGCCTCGGCCGCACCATGGAGCATCTGGCCATTCACCCCCAGCGTTGGACCCCGCTGCTGATGGGGCTAGCCTGGGGGCTGATGCCCTGCGGTTTTTTGTACGCGGCCCAGCTAAAGGCCGCTGAGACCACTGATCTGTGGCGCGGGGGAGCGGCCATGTTGGCCTTTGGGGTAGGCACCCTGCCCACCATGCTGGGGGTCGGCGCATCGACCGCGTGGCTCAGTGCCGACCGGCGTGGGCAACTGTTTCGCCTCGGCGGTTGGGTGACCCTGACCGTCGGCCTACTGACCTTAGTCAGGGGCAACGACATGGTCGATTTTACCGGCCATGGGGCTTTGATTTGTTTGGCCTTGGCCCTCATTGCTCGACCCATTAGCCGACTTTGGTCACCCTTCCTCACCTACCGACGGGCCCTGGGGGTGAGCGCGTTTGTGCTGTCCCTAGCCCACATGGCCCACATGGTGACCATGGGGTGGAGTCTGCGAGCGTTGCCCTTTCTGCTGCCCAGTTTGCAGGTGGGGGGATGGGCGGGGATCGTGGCCTTTGGGTGCATGATTCCCCTCGCGGCCACCAGCTTTAATCAGGCCCAGACGTTTCTGGGCGATCGCTGGCGGCAGCTCCATTTGCTCAGCGTGCCCATCTTTGTCTTGGCCGTGGCCCATACTCTATTGTTGGGGTCGAGCTATTTGGGTAGTTTTGATCGGTCAACCAGCCATTGGCTGGGGGCGATCGCCCTGGTCAGCATCGCCGTACTGGCCCTCCTCACCCGCTGGCGGGGGTTCTGGTCACTCTTGTCCCTAGGGAAATTCTATGCGCCCTTCAAGTCCTAGTCTGCTTGGGTTGTTGCTGGTGGCCACCGTCATGGCCCTACCGGCCTCCGGCCATAAAACTGAGGTATCGGGCGATATTGCCGGTACCTGGCACCTCGAGCCTAACCACAGCCCTAAGGCCGGAGAACCCGCCCGCGTTTGGATTGCCTTAACCCAGCAGGGAGGCAAGGCCATTCCCCTCGAGCAGTGCGATTGTCAACTTACCGTCTACGATGCCAACCAGGCCGGTTCACCGCCAGTGATGGCGCTTCCCCTCCAGGCCATGTCCCCAGAAAATTTTCAGAGCATTCCTGGGGCCGAGGTGACCTTTCCAACCGTTGGCGAATATCGGCTGGTTTTGACCGGTAGCCCCAAGGCTGATGCGGTTTTCACCCCGTTTGAGCTGAGCTACACCACCGTGGTCGCCGCCGGTAGCCCTACGGCGACCACAACGCCCGCCCCAGCGACAGCACCGGAGCCGCCAGCACCCCTAGCAACGTCCCCAGGAACGCCACCGGAAGCGGGGGCGATCGCCCCCAATCCGCCCCAACCAGGGGGGGCTAAACCATGGGTACTAGGCGGTCTTGCCGGAGGAGCCGTCCTAGCGCTTGCGTTCGTTCTCCTCCAGCGGCGAAAAGCCCCTGACCGCTAGGCCACGCAAATGCCGTACTGGGGCAGCAGGTCGTGGATGATGTACAGGTGGTGGGCCCGCAGGGCATCGTGAAACAGCTTCCAGTTACTGGTGAGAAAGTCGGGGGAATAGACCAGGCGCGAGTCGGTGCGATCGCTCTCGCCGATCATGCCTAGGGCCCTCTGTTTCCAAGACCCCTGGCCCTTGGCGATATAGTTCACCGTTGCCGGGCCAAAGCTAAAGTGGCCCTCGGCAATGTGGGCCAGCCACTGGCGGTGGCGGCTGTCGCCCTCCCCGAAGGTGGTTTTAAATAGCTCAGCGATCTTGGCCTTGTCGTCCTCCGGCAGACCCGGCGCTGGGGCATCGGGGTCGCCCGCTAAATATCGCTGCATCGCCCTGCACATTTCATCCGCCGCCGCTAAAAAATCCCTGGGGTTGTCGCGGCTAATCTTTTCGCCTCGGCCATTGGTGTAGCCCCAGCGCAGGTAGGGCCTGTCGGGGTTGCTGAGCACCGTGCCGTGGCCCAGGGGCAGGGCACCGCCAATAAAAAAGTTGGTCAGCCGGTTCATCAGGCTTTGATCGGGGTTGTTGTCGCCGTCCACCAGATCCCTTGCGCCGTTGACTTCGTGGCTGACTCCAGCAAAGCCCTGGTGGGCCCAGGTATCGACAAACACATGCATGGTAATGCCCAGGCGGTGCAGGCCGTAGCTGCGGTAGCGCTGATCGATGCATTCGCGCACCATGGCCTGGGCCACGGGACTGTTGGGACGGCAGATCAGCTTTTCGATAAAGGTGCCCGGCGGGTCTTGTCCGGCGGGGAGGCCCCCATTGCCCGGCAAAAAGTGAAACGGAATCCACACCTTGTAGTTTTCCAGCTCCTTGAAGTTGCGGTAGTCCAGCATTTTGTGGGCTGAACTAATGCGATCGAACATGGCCCCATTGTCGAAGCGAATCAGACCGGCCTGGGTTGAGTCGTCGACGTACTGGGCGCAGTGGGCCACGATGCTGGCATCGCTATGCCCAAAGCCCGCCAAGCGGGCACACACGTAGGTGACTCCGTGGTGAAAATCAATTTGCATGGCACTGTCTGGCTAGCAACGGGGGCATCTTGCCTTCAAAAAAAGTACAGTCCTCAATTAGGGTAATGGGTGAGTGCTCCCTGGGGTATTAAGCATTGTGATCGAGTCCTCAGTAATGCCCACAGAAGCCATTTCTCCTGACTCCTGACTCCTGACTCCTGACTCCTGATCCAACGCAGAATTCCCCGCTTTACCTGGGTATCCCGATCGGCCACCCTACTGCGATCGCTGAAAGGACTCATGAATAGCCGTCAGCACCGGGTCGATAGCGGCGGTGGTGTCGCCGTAGTAGCTGGTGATGGTGGCGGTGGCGGCGGGGTAGCCCACGTAGGTGATAAACGCATTGGGCAACTCGGCGGGAATCTCATTAATCCACAGGCGCACGGCGGTGACCCCGTCGATGGTGACCGCATCGTAGCGGGCGACGGTATAGCCCTCCGCCTGAATCGCGGCTAGGGACTCACTGACCACCTCGCGGGGGGGCGCATCCCGCCAGCTCACCTCGGTGCGAATGGGTGGCAGACTGTCTCCTCCCGCACTGGCGGCCGTCACCTGGGGCGCATCGGCCTGTTCACTCACCTGCCACCCCACCGGAAAGTCAATGGAAAATAGATCTTCGTAGGTATAGCTGGTGGTTTCTAGGACGACGGCTGCGGGCTCTGCTGTCTCTGCGGCCACCAGCGGCGGTGTCTGGGCCAGGGTCGCGGGCATCCCACCCACTAGGGCCACGGTTCCCAAGGCCCATCCCCAGGGTTTTAGCATCCACGCCATCACAACTCTCCTTTTCACAGGCTCAACCACTGTTGCTTAGTATCGCCTATGAAGGGCCGGGGGCATCGAGCCCCAGTGACGGTTTCTGGGCCGGTTTCTAACGGTGGTCCCCAGAAGTACGCTAGGAGTACGCTAGCCTTTTAGCAGCCCTCTATTGCCCCACTGCCATGGCCTCGGCCTCCGACCCCGATCGCAACGCTGACCCCAAGGCCGACCCCAAGCCGGGTCATCTCTACGTGGTAGGCACCCCCCTGGGCAACCTCGAAGACATGACCTTTCGGGCCGTGCGCCTGCTGCAATCCGTAGACCTGATCGCCGCCGAAGATACCCGCCACACCGGCAAGCTGCTCCAGCATTTTCAAATCACAACCCCCCAGATCAGCTACCACGAACACAACCGCCAGAGCCGCATTGGTGAGGTGCTGCACCACCTGCACAGTCGCCAGCACGCCGTCGCCCTGGTCAGTGACGCGGGGATGCCGGGTATTTCTGACCCTGGCTATGAGCTGATTGTGGCCTGCATCGAGGCCAAGATTCCGGTGGTGCCGATCCCTGGGCCGACGGCGGCGATTACGGCTCTGTGTGTGGCGGGGTTACCCAGCGATCGCTTTGTGTTTGAAGGGTTTCTGCCCCTCAAGGGCACCGCTAGAATGGCCCGCCTACAGGCCCTGAGCCAGGAAGACCGCACCATTTTGCTCTACGAAGCGCCCCACAAGCTGCTCAAAACCCTAGCCGACCTGGCCAAGGCCCTGGAGCCCACCCGCCCCGTTACCCTAGGGCGTGAACTCACCAAGCGGTTTGAGGAATTTTGGCGCGGCACTCTGGGTGATGCCCTGGTTCACTACCAAACCGTAGCGCCCAAGGGAGAATTCACGGTGGTGATCCAGGGCGCGAGCCGCCAGGCACCGCTGTTGTCTGACCAGGTCATTCAAGCGGAGCTAGAGCACCTGCTGGGCCAGGGGGTTTCTCGGGCCGAGGCCAGCCGCCAGCTGGCCCAAGCCACTGGGCAGTCGAAGAAACTGATCTACCAGCTGTCCCTGGGCATCGAGACTAATGTCATCCCCGACTGACAAGCTGGGAGGAGTCTTCCTTGTTTAGGCGATTGGTCGCCTTTGAAAATAGACCGGCATGCCATCCACTGGATAGATCAATAAATTCTGCTTTAGGTTTTCCAACGATGATCGCCCATTCACCAGTTCCCAGGTAAAGTGCCGCAACAGCTGGGCCAACATCAGGGTTGATTCCAGCATGGCCAGGTGTTCGCCCAAGCAGCGGTGGGGGCCAGAGCCAAAGTCGATCATCGGTGGGGCAGGGGTATTGCGGTCCCCAGCCAACCAGCGATCGGGCAAAAATTCCTGCGGCTGTGGGTAGGTATCGGGGTCGCGCCCGGCCGCCAACATCGACCAGAACAACCGCGTTCCGGCGGGCACTTCCAGGCCGTCAACGACTATGGCTTGGGTGACTTCCATGGAAGTCGTTCCCGATGCCACGGAATAGAGCCGTAGGGTTTCTTTGATCACCCCTTGCAGGTAGCTCAGCTCCTTAAGGCTGGCCAGGGTGATGGTATCTTGAGGCTGAAAAACGCGATCGACCGTGGCCTGGGCCTGCTTAAACACCTGGGGATTCAGAGCCAGTTCACCCACGGCAAAGGATAGGGTGTGGGCGGTGGTGTCTGTGCCGGCGATCAACATCTCAACAATTTCGGGTAGCAGGTTGGCGCGGTTATAGCGGGGTTCCTTTGCCGCGATTTTGACCAGCATCGACTGCTGAAACAGTGGGCTGGTTTTTTCTACCGCCGCTGGGTCGCCGTCGCGCAGCTGCAACGCCAGGTCTATGCGTGGCAGTAAGAAGCTCTCCAGGTGGTGTCGGGCGGCCCAGTATTCCTTGGCCGATTGGGTGGGCAGATATTTTCGCCAGGTCTTTTCGCCGACGGCTACCCGCAAAAACCGATAGGTTAAGACCAACATGGTGTTGTAGGTAGGCTCAATGTCCAAGGCTGGGCCTTCAGGGCTGGGCTGACTGGGGTCGAGGGGAATGCCCAATACCAGGGTCGCAATCATCCGCATGGTCAGCTCTACAAACAGCGGATCCACGGGCACAGGTTCGCCGGGTTGGGTTGCTTGCAGCTTGGTGATCACCTGGTTGCAGGCTTGATCGACCAAGGCTAGATAATGGTTGATCCCACTGGAGGTGAATTCAGGGTTCCAGGCCTTGCGTCGCCACTGCCAATCGGCTCCCTCCTGGCCGATCATGATGGGCCCCATGAGGTCGTTCCAGGAGCGTTGCGACTGGCCTGTGCGCACCAGGCTACCGTCGCGTGTGCCTTGGACAATGGCATTGTCAATCACCCTGGGTTGACTCAGCACCAGCACTGGATAACCAACCCAGTACACATACTTGGGGCCAAGCTCCGTTGACCAGTCAAGTAACAGCTGGAAAAACAGCCGATTTTTAACCGCTGTGACCAGGAGGGGAATGTGGCCCAGCAGCCAATGCTGGGGGGGAGAGGGGAGCGATCGCAACGGTTGATAGCGCTGTTGCCTAACCCACCGCCGCCACCCCAGGACGCTGACCAGGCCCAAGCCAATCAGCAGCAAGCCCAGCCCAAAACCAGAAGAACCCAAGGCACCCAATGTCTGATCCATAGACGCTAACCCCAGACGACGAGTAGGCCGATTATACCGGCATGGCGTAGGGCACCTAGAATCGCGATCGCCGCTTTGACCGCAGGGTTGATTGCAGCGGCGAGGCCTGCCGCCCGCAGCAATGGCTGATTTAGGATGTCAAGCGATGTCTGTGCTACACAATCGTTGCTGAAAATAGTGTCAATATCCTGAATTGCCCCAATCGAGATATCCATGCAGACCCCTTCAATTCAGCATCCGCTAGAGCCGCTGACGAGCCAAGAAATCGGTGCAGCCGTCGAGATTGTGCGTTTAAAGCAGTCCGTAGGGGCCCAATTTCGATTTCCCTGTGTGACCCTCCACGAGCCGAAAAAATCAGCGGTGCTCGCGTTTAAACCGGGCGATTTTATCCCCCGAGAAGCCTTTATCATTCTGCTCGATAA
>JAIXUR010000446.1 GCA_027483425.1 Cyanobacteriota bacterium
CCGAAGATGGCGCAACCGCTCCCGCCCCGGCTGGGCCTCCGGATTCGCAGATCTCCGAGTTCTCCAAGCACTCGAAAATCTGGCTGACAGGTACCGTTTGACCAATCCAGCGCCGGACGCAAGTAAGAATTGTTACCGTTGGTCAAACACTCAACGGCAGCACCCAACCGCTGTACTCCCGGCCCAATACCCTACTTCCCAACCCCCGATCGCCATTCGAGCATCCCCTAGGATTCATCCGCTACCCCAGACACCTGATTGGGTGCATGTTCTGAGGCTCTGCCTCGTGCTGGAGGCGGAGCCTCGCTCGGGGGATTCCCAGGCAGAGCCTGGGAACCAGGGGAAATATAGTTCTGGCCCTCACCCCCAGTCCCTCGCCCTTTGGGAGAAGGGAGCCGGATAAAGACTCCAAAATCCCTCGGGAGAGGGATTTTGGGTGTAGCTTGCTTCCCGCAGGGTGAGAAACTCCGGGTTTCCATCTAGGCGAGGTTTAAATAATATTGTTATTTATTTTTAATATTTATTTATAACGCAGGCTCGGCGCAGTCAACGGAATAAAATATATCTGGGGTATTAGTATTTTTTTAGATCGGCGGCTAGAGGCGTAGGCATAATTATTTTATTTATGCTTACGGGTGCAACTCCAAATGGTGATTATCAATATAGTTATCAGTCGAGTAAAAAGAGCAATGAAACAGACGTATTGACACAGTAGCTTCAATTTTTTGCCTATGAAAATTCTGCTTTGGGGCCATCATAAGCATGATAGGGTTACCCTCACCCAGGCAATCAAAGTGGTGATTAAAACCGATTCGCTGGAGTTTTTAGACCCCTTGTCGATCTCTGCCGGGCGCAATCACTTGGCCGCTGGTGACCTTGTTTTTGCTCCCCTCCAACAGCTTAAATCACTTATTTTGAAGACTGGGTTAGACCCTGCCCAGTGCCCCTATTATGCGGTTGCTATTGCTGAGTTTAACGAGGTAGATAGTCTCAATGAGTGGCTCGATCAAGGTGGTATTGACTACCTGCTTAAAGATCGAGACGGGTTTCAGTGGCCGCTCCTGGTATTGGCGCTGAAAAGAATATTCAATGCGGCTCAAGCTCACCAGAGTAGGCAGGCATTAGAAGGCGAAAGCTACCTACTAAAGACTCTAATTAATCAGGTTCCCAATAAAATCTTTATCAAAGACTGGTCGGGGCGCTATTTGTTAGCCAACCAAGAAATAGCCAGCTTCTACGGCAAAACTCCTGAGCAGTTAGTGGGGAGTCAAGACTCGGATTTTCACTTGGGGGCGGTCGAGGTCGCCGCTTTTAGGCAGCAAAATCGAGCCGTGATCGAGACCCAGCAGGAAATTGTCATTGCTGAGGAGCGTGAGGTCGATGCCGATGGGGCAGAGCACTGGCTGCGCTGGCATAAGCTGCCCTTGGGCTGGCCGGGCTACGACCAAGGGGTGGTCTTGGGCATTGGCACCGATATCACCGCTTACTACCAGATGATGACGTCTTTACGGGACAGTAACCAGCGGCTTTCCCTGGCTCTGCGGGTCGCTAGGGCCGGGGTTTGGGACTGGGATATCCCCACCGACCAGCTGACCTGGAGTGAAGAAAATTTTGAGCTGCTGGGCTATACCGCCGATCGCTGCGAGGCTAGCTATGCCAACTGGTTAGCAGCCATTCACCCAGACGATCGCGAACGGGTTAATGCCATGTTTTTACAGACCCTGGCCGATCGGTCTAACCTCGAACTAGAGGTGCGGGTGCGCTGGCCCGATGGCACCATTCACTGGCTGCGTAACATCGGTCAGTTTACCTACGACGACCAGGGGAACCCGACTCGGTTGATCGGCATTCAGATTGACGTGACAGAGCCCAAACAGGCGGCAGCCCAGATCGCTTTTCAGGCCTCTCTGCTGCACCAGGTGCGCCATGCGGTTGTTGCCACCGATTTAAAAGGACAGATCACCTACTGGAACCAGCACGCGGAAGACCTATACCAGTGGACGGCTGCCGAAGCGCTGGGGGCCAACGTGAGCGATATTCTGGTGCCTCAGGGGTTGCACCTACAGGCCGATCATATCCTGCAAGCGGTGACCGAGCAGGGTCATTGGCAAGGGGAGTTTGAGGTGAGTCGCAAGGATGGTAGCCTACTGCCCATCCATATAGTGGATTCTCTCCTACGCGATGAGCAGGCAGAACCGATCGGGTTTGTGGGGGTCAGTATTGACATCAGCGATCGCAGACGTTTAGAAGCTGACCAAGCCCGCCAGGCTCAACTGCTGGCGGGGCAGCAGGAAGTGCTGGAACTGATGGTCTTGGATACTCCACTGCCCGAGGTGCTTAACCATCTCATCCTCACCCTCGAAGCCCAAGCCGAGGGGATGCTGGGGTCGATTTTGTTGCTGGACGGTCAGCAACTGTGGCACGGGGCTGCCCCCAGCTTGCCCATGGCCTACCAGCAGGCCGTGGATGGCATCGCGATCGGGCCACAGGCGGGCTCCTGCGGTACAGCCGCCTTTCGCCAAGAGCCAGTGATTGTTACCGACATTGCTACCGACCCGCTGTGGGACGACTGCCGCGATTTGCCCCTAGCCTACGGTCTGAGGGCTTGCTGGTCGGTGCCGATCATCTCCCGTACCGGCCAAGTTTTAGGCACCTTTGCCCAGTACCACCGCACTCCGTACCACCCTACCGTCCAGGATCAGGCCCTGGTGGATACAGCCGTTAAGCTGGCTGGTTTGGCGATCGAACAAAGCCACAGTGACCAAGCCATTCGGGAGAGTGAGGCCCGCTTTCGGGCCATCTTTGAGCAAGCCGCCGTGGGCATGGTCCAAGAATCCCTAGACGGACGGTTGCTGCGGGTAAATCCAGGGTTCTGCCACTTTCTAGGCTATACCGCCGAGGAACTCCTCCCCCTCACCTTTCAAGCCATCACCCATCCCGACGATCTGCCCACCAATCTGATGGCCTATACTCAACTGCTGAGGGAAACCCGGTCTAGCTATTCCCTCGAAAAGCGTTATATCCGTAAGGATAGAACGGTGGTTTGGGGCCATCTGACCGTATCGTTGATGCACGATCAGGCTGGGGCTCCCCTTTACCTGATTGCGGTGGTGGAAGACATCACGGCCCGCAAACGGGCGGAGCAAGAACTGCAAGATCTGGTGGAAGGGGCCGCCGCCCTGACGGGGCCAGAGTTTTTCCCGGAGTTGGTGAAATATGTGGCGACTGCCCTGGATGTTGAGTATGTCTTGATCTCAAAACGGTTGGAGGACACCTTCAGCACCTATGCTTTTTGGGCCAACGGTGAACTTCAGCCCAATTTTTCCGGCAGTTTGCGCCACAGTCCCTGCGGTCTGGCCATGGCCGAGGGCCTCTATGTCTGCCCTCAGGCCCTTCAGCAGCGCTTTCCCGACCACTCTCTGCTGAGGGAGATTGGAGCCGAGTCGTACCTGGGGGTTAGGCTGACCAATTTAGCGGGAGACACCTTCGGCAGTCTCTGTGTGATCGACTCTAAACCGCTGACTAACCCCCAGCGGGCCACCGACATATTGCGAATTTTTGCGGCCCGAGTGAGTGCCGAGATAGAGCGAGATACCGCCACCCAGGCCCTACAACAGCTAAACCAAACCCTAGAGAGCCAGGTGGAAGCCCGCACGGCAGACCTGCAACGGGCCAATGGGCAGCTCCAGCAGGCCCTGGCTGAGCGCCAAATGCTGGTGGCCCTGGTGGAAAACAGCACCGACTTTATTGCCACGGCCACCCCCGAGGGCACCATGACCTATCTGAACCGGGCTGGGCGATGGATGGTGGGGTTGGACGACACCACCGACATTACGACCTATACCATTGCAGATTTTCATTTCCCCGAAGATTGGCCCGAGATCGCCCGTACTGTGCTGCCGCCCCTCAGCCGAGGCGGAACCTGGCAGGGGGAAATTCGGCTGCGCCATTGGCACAGTGGGGTGGCCATCCCCATGGTCCACAGTGCCTTTGCCATCAACCATCCCCATACCGGGCAACCCATGGCCTTTGCCGGTATCTTGCGTGACATCACTGAACTGAAGCAAAAAGAAGTGGAGCTGCGTCAGTTGTCAGAGCGGCTGACCCTAGCGTTGCAGTCGGGCCAATTTGGCACTTGGGAGTACGATGTCACTCAAAACCACCTGATTTGGGACGATCGCATGTGCGAACTCTACGGCATCGAGCCCCAGGAGTTTGGCGGAACGCTAGTAGACTGGGAGCAACGGATTCATCCCGACGACCTGGCCTTAGCCCAAGCCACCGCCGAACAGTCGGTTAAGGTGGAACAACCCTACGATACTGAATTCCGGGTCGTGCACCCCAATGGAGAAGTGCGCCATATTAAAGCCTATGCCTTCCATGAGCGGAATCTGGAAGGGGAGGCGATTCGAGCGGTTGGAGTCAATTTTGACATTACCGATCGCAAACAGGCGGAGGCGGCTCTGCGAGACAGTGAAGCTCAGATGCGGATGGTGATCGAGGCGCTACCAGATCTGTTACTGCGCGTTAGTACCACTGGTCAATGTCGCACGGTGGCTTGCTCCAACTATGCCTCCGATCAGTTCTTCCCGGTAGCAAATCACTTGGCCGAAGTGCTGCCAGAACCTTTACTCCAGCGCCAGCTAGCGAGCATTCAGCGGGCAGTGGCCGCCGGAGCAGTAGAAATCTATGAGCATCAGCTAGAGCGGGACGGCAGCATTGTCCATGAAGAAATTCGGATTGGCCCCATCAGTGCCGATGAAGCCCTGGTGGTAGTGCGCAATATTACCGATCGCAAGCAGGCAGAGGCAGCCCTAAAGGAGAGCGAAACGCGCTATCGCCGCCTGATGGATGGAGCCAGCGACGCCATTCTAATGGCGGATAGCGAGGGTTATCTCCTGGATGCGAACCAACAAGCCCTAGAACTTTTGGGCTATGACCGTGAGGAATTGTTGGGCATGCACATGTCTCAGATCCATTCTCCAGAAACCCTCGCCAATTCTAAGGTTAATTTTGCCACCCTGGTGAGGCAGGGCAGCCATCCGCCGAGGCCCGATATTGTACGGTGCAAAGATGGCCGCCGGGTACCCGTAGAGATTAGTGCTACGCTGATCGAGATCAACGGTCAGTGGGTAGCCCAAGGAATTTTTCGCGATATCAGCGAGCGACAACGGGTTGAACAGGAGATGCTGCGACTGCGAGAGCGGCTAGAGTTTTTGCTGGCGGCTAGCCCCGCTGTGATCTATACCTGTCAGCCCACGGGCGATTTTAACTGCACATTTATCAGTGACAATATTCAACGGGTTTTGGGTTACACCGCTGAGGAATGGCTGAGTGAACCCGGCTTTTGGCTAAACCATTTGCACCCTGAGGATGTGGACCGGGTACTGAGCGAGCTGGTCTCACTGTTTGGCCAGGGATATCACACCCATGAATACCGCCTGCTAGACAAAATGGGCGATTACCGGTGGATTCAGGATGAACTGCGGCTCCTCCGGGACGGGCAGGGCCATCCCTTGGAAATTGTGGGCTATGTCGCCGATGTGGGCGATCGCAAACAGGCCGAACTGGCCCTCCAACAGCTCAACGAAGACCTAGAAACCATGGTGCATCAGCGCACCCAAGAACTTCAGGAGCAGACCAACCTGCTAGAAACCATCCTCAACAGCTTGGCCGATGGTGTACTGGTGGCGAACCAAGCGGGGGAGATCATTCTGCAAAACCCGGCGGCGACACAAATCACCCTGACCGAATTGCCCAACACCGCTGATCCCGAGCAATGGGGTACCCATTGGGGCATTTACCTCCCCGACGATACACCCTGCCCCCCGGCGCAAATTCCTCTCTGGCGAGCGGCGCAAGGCTCAGCTTTCGATCGCATGGAGGTGATTATCCGCAATAAACGGCACCCACAGGATCTGTATCTAGAGGTTTCGGGTCGTCCCCTACAAAACGGCACTGGCCAGATTTTGGGTGGGGTGGTAGTCTTTCGCGATGTCAGCCAGCGCAAGCGGGATGAATCCCAACTACGCTACAACAGCCTGCACGACAGCCTGACCAATTTGCCTAACCGCGATTTTCTCACCCAGCAAATCACAGGGCTGATTCAGCGCACCCAGGCCTCTCGGCGGCAAAACTTTGCGGTGCTATTTTTAGACCTCGACCACTTTAAAGTGATTAACGACAGTCTCGGCCATGGGGTGGGCGATCAGGTTTTGATCCAGGTAGCCCAGCGGCTGCGATCGCTGATTCGCCCCGCAGACCAAGCCGCTCGTCTGGGTGGCGATGAATTTGTGGTGCTGGTAGATAGTATTGCCGATGTGAAAACGCCAGTTCGGTTAGCTAAACGGCTGTTACAGAAGTTTCAACAGCCCCTAGTACTGGATGAACGGGAGATTTTCGTCAAAACGAGCATTGGCATTGTGCTGGGAGATTCTAGCTATCAAACCGCTGCTGATGTGCTGCGCGATGCCGATATCGCCCTCTACCAAGCCAAGGCCAAGGGCAGAAATCAGTACGCTCTCTTTAACGAAGCCATGCACATTCAGGCCTTAGAACGCCTGCAAATGGAGCACGATCTGCGCCATGCCCTGGTGCGAGAAGAGTTGGTGGTCTACTATCAGCCCGTTATTGACCTGAAGCACCAGCGGGTGGCTGGGTTTGAGGCGCTGGTGCGCTGGCAACATCCCACCCAGGGCTTTATTGCTCCTGACAAATTTATTCCCCTGGCCGAAGAGACCGGTTTAATTGCCGCCATTGACCAGTGGGTACTCAAAACGGCCTGCCAACAGTTGGCCACTTGGCAGCAACAATGGCCTGGGCACAAGGACTTATCCATGAGCACCAATATGGTGGTCAACGATTTAATGGCCACCGATTTATTAAGCGTTGTTGATCGCATTCTGGCCGAAACTGGGCTTGAGGGGCGATACCTCACCATTGAAATTACCGAAAGTATGCTGATTGAAGAAATTCAGGTCATGGCTTTGGTGCTAGAACAGTTACAAGTACGCAATATTCGGATCAGCATTGACGATTTTGGGACTGGCTATTCTTCGTTAAGTTATCTTCACCGTCTGCCAGTCAACGCATTTAAAATTGATCGCTCTTTTGTCATGCAAATTGAGACGAACCCCAAAAATGCTGAAATCGTCAAAACCATCATTACCCTCAGCAACCGCCTGGGGCTGAAGGTGATTGCCGAAGGCATTGAAACAGAATCCCAGCTAAATTATTTGAAGCGGTTGAACTGTGACCTAGGACAGGGTTATTTCTTTGCGCCCCCCCTGCCAGCCGCCACAGCCGCAGAGTTGTTGGCCAACGTCAGTCTGAGAAGCTAAGGTTTGGAGGCTGCGCCCCCAGGCAGGGAGTGAAACCTCTCCACCCCCGCCAGCATCTGTAGTTGAATTGCGCCCAGTTACTTATTGCCACTATTAATGAATCGATCACCGTACAACAGTGCTGTCGTCCCAGACACCTGCTTAATCCTTGGGTCGCCCTACCATCCTGATTCTGATGGGTCTACGCTCAGAGGTTAGCCACCATGGATAACAGACAGAACGATGCCTGGGCGGTGGCGGGCTATAGCTTGCGGCCTGGGTTTCCCCGCGATCGTGCCACCCTGGTCAAATTTATGGAGCGCACCTACCGCGAGCTTGACCCCCACCAACCCCTGGGCCACATCGCCGCCACCGTCGATCGCTACCTCAGCCGCGACACACCCCTGTGGTGGGTAGACCCCCCTAGCCCTGGGGGCGTGACAACTCCCGTGGCGGCCCTGTGGCTAGGGTTCGCCACCGACCAGCGCAGTGGGGCGCTGCACCCCTACATTCTGATGCTCTACGTTGCCCCCGACCAGCGGCGACGGGGCCTTGCCACCGCCCTGCTCACCGTCGCCCACCAGTGGGCCCAGCGCCAGGGACACCGCCAGATTAGCCTCCAGGTGTTCAGCGACAACTCAGCGGCCCAGGCCCTCTACACCGCCCTGGGCTACCAGCCCGAAGCCATTTTGATGAAAAAAGACCTGGGTCAGAGCGACGGCGAGAACCCGTTAGCCGGTTAACCCGATTAGCCCTATCC
>JAIXUR010000136.1 GCA_027483425.1 Cyanobacteriota bacterium
GTCGCTGTATTCATTTGCCACCAGCCTTTGCCCAATACCTTAGCCTCTGTGTAGAAGAGCTATTTGGCTGGTTAATGGTGTGAGGCCTGGTGAATTGGCCTCAGGTGTCAGGCAGGGTGGCCGATGAACGCCAGGCTTTACTCGTCTTTTATCGCCCGCTGCTTAACCCGCCCACCCCTCAGGGCGACTGGTTTATGCTGGTAGGAGCGCCTCCCGGTCCAAGGGAGGCGTGCTGCGTCCAGTTCTCTAGCCCTGCCGCCATGTTTGCCACCAATGCCCCGCCGCTGCCCGTTAACCGCGATCGCATTCGTCCGGCGATTCAAGCGCTGCAAGATCATTTAGTAGAGTGGCGGCGGGGCATTCACCAGCGGCCCGAGCTGGGGTTTAAGGAATGGCTCACCGCTGACTTTATCGCCGCCCAGCTTACCGCTTGGGGCATCGACCATCAGGTCAAGATGGCTGAAACGGGCGTGGTCGCCGTGATTGAGGGCACCCGTCCGGGGCCGGTGCTGGGCATTCGCGCCGATATGGATGCCCTGCCCATTCAAGAGGCCAACGCGGTGCCCTACCGCTCCCAGCACGACGGGGTAATGCACGCCTGCGGCCACGACGGCCATGTGGCGATCGCCCTGGGCACCGCCCACTACCTGGCCCACCACCGCGATCGCTTTGCGGGCACGGTCAAACTGATCTTTCAGCCCGCCGAAGAGGGGCCGGGGGGGGCGAAACCGATGATCGAGGCGGGGGTGCTCACCAACCCCGATGTCGATGCCATGATCGGCCTGCACCTGTGGAACAACCTGCCCCTGGGCACCGTGGGGGTGCGCAGCGGCCCGCTGATGGCGGCCACAGAATCGTTTACCTGCACGGTGCAGGGCAAGGGCGGCCATGGAGCCTTGCCCCACCAAACCGTTGATTCCATCGTGGTGGGGGCACAGATTGTGATGGCGCTGCAAACCATTGTGGCCCGCAACATTGACCCCACCAAATCGGCGGTGGTGACCGTGGGCAAGTTCCACGCCGGTAGCGCCCACAACGTGATTGCCGACACCGCCACCCTGACCGGTACCGTACGCTACTTTGACCCCGACTACGCCGACTACTTTGCCCCCCGCCTGGAGCAAATTGTGGCGGGCATTTGCCAGAGCCACGGCGCTAGCTACACCTTTGACTACGTGGCGTCCTATCCGCCGGTCGTCAATGACCCAGCCATGACCGATTTGGTGCGATCGGTAGCACTATCGGTGGTCGAGACCCCGGCGGGGGTAGTGCCCGACTGCCACACCATGGGAGCCGAAGACATGGCCTTCTTTCTCCAGGCCGTGCCGGGGTGCTACTTCTTTTTAGGGGCAGCTAATACCGACAAGGCCCTGGCCTACCCCCACCATCACCCCCGCTTTGACTTCGATGAAACAGCCCTGGGGCTGGGGGTGGAGATGTTTGTACGCTGTGTGGAAGCGTATTCAGGTGCGTAGGGGCAGACCCCTGTGTCTGCCCTACCTCGAGGATCGTCAATATTGCTATGCTGGGCGGTTAAGGAGCGAGGATTTGACCATGGGGCAGGTAATCCGGCGGTTTAGGGGGCTGGTGATGGGGGCGATCGCCCTGGCGGTCAGCGTTCTTCTAGCCCAGGGCCTGCACCCCGGCGGCGGGTCTGGGCTGCTCGGTGCGGTGGCCCAGACCCAGGGCAATGCTCCACCACCGGCCCTAGCGCCTGCGTTACCCATGGTGAGCGGCAGCTTTGAAGACGCCCAGGGGCGGTTTCAAATTGGTATTTTAGAGGGCTTTACGGTCAGCTCGGTGAATGGTAGCCCCTTGTTTCAGGCGGTGGATGGCCGCCTGGCCTACACCGTCGCGGTGGCCCCTCTCCCCACGGCGGATTCCCCCGATGCGGCCCTGGTGCGGGCAGCCCAACGCACCTTTGGCCAGGGCGAAGGCTTTGTGACCGGCGATGTGCGGTCTATCCCCGGCGGCGGTGTGCGCATTAACTGGACGGGTCGCCTCAGCCAGGGAGCGGCGGCACCCCAGCCCATTACCGGCAAAATCTTTGCCCGCCAGCGAGATTCGGAGGTGTTTTTGCTGCTGGTAGCCGCCACCGAGGCGGGAGAGGCCCAGGTCTCGGACGCCATTCTGGCCCTGGGCAGCACCCTGATCGTGCCCTAGGCCGCCAGTAGGAACGATCTAAAGGGAACAGGGCTGCTATAAAGAAAATGGCGATCGCAGACAGCACCCTTATGACAAGGCCCTTGTGACAAGACTCTCGTGACAGCGCCCTCATGACAGGGCCACCGCCCCTGCCTCACTAGCCCACCGGAGACAAGACAACCTATGGCCCAGGGTGATCAAATCTATGTCATGCGCGACCTGGCGGGGATGCCGGGGTTGTATCAGCACCACGGCATCGACTGCGGCGATCGCACGGTGATTCACTACAGCAAAGCCAAAGCCGAGGCCGAGGTATCCCGCACCAGCTTTGATGCCTTTTCCTGGGGCAACCCCGTCACCACCGTGACGCAGCCCGAAGTCTATGCCCCAACGGTGGTGATCGATCGAGCCAAAAGTCGCCTGGGCGAGCGCCAGTACGACCTGTTCCTCAACAATTGCGAACACTTCGCCACCTGGTGTACCACGGGCCGCACCGAGAGCCGTCAACTGGCTACCTTTGGCCTACGGCTAGACCAGCTCAACCTGCCCGAACTGCGGCGATTGGCCGAAGCCGATCGCCATAGCCACTCTCCCGAAGCCGCCCGCGCCAATTTTCAAAAAGCCCTGGGAGACATTGCCACCGCCTACGCCACCACCCGCACCGACCAACAGGCCGCCCAAAAAGACCTCGATGACTGGCACCGCGTAGCCCAAAAGGCCCTTACCCTCAGCCGCGAAGATCTCGCCAGGGAGGCTCTACACCGCAAAGTCGCCGCCCAGAAGCGCGTCGAGCAGCTCACCGCCCAGCTCAGCGACCTGGTGGAACTGGAGCTCAATCTTCAGCGCAATCGAGCCTTTACCGAGCGACGGCTGGGGTTGGAGTGAGAGGGTGAGGGGTGAGCGGTGAGCGGTGAGGGGGTGAGTCGTAGGGTGCATTCGCGCAGCAATGCACCAACGCAACGCAATGCACCCATAAGACATTCGCCAGCCATGCACCAACGCGCAGCCATGCACCCATGAGACCGGTAGCTACTGCGAATCCCCGATCCAGAGAATCGATTTCACCGGACGCTGCACCCACTCCCCCGAGCCATTGAGGCGACCATAGTGAGTGGTGCCCTGGTAAACCAGCGTGGACGAACTGCCGCCGTCGAGGTTGAGGGCCTGCACCACGCCGCGATCGCTCAAAAATGCCGCCACCTCCCCGAGGGTCATGCCCGAGGGCGACACCCCCGGCACCTGGGCTACCATCGCCAGCACCACGCTGCCATCGGCCTTAAGGCCCACCGCAGAGCGGGCGTTGGCCGATTGGCTCCCCAGGGCATCGCGGGCGACGCTGCGATCGACAAAGCCCTCTGCCACCGAGGTGTCCTGGGGCAACAGCTGGGGGCCAGCGCCCACCGCATCTACCAGGGCGCAGCCGGTCGGGGTCGGTGCCTGATGCAACGTAATGTCGTAGCGGGGAGTACCGCCGCAGTCGGAGCGGCGAAACTCGGAGCGATTGAGAATTTGATCCATATAACTGGCCAGATCTGGGTTGCCGATCAGCCGTTCATTGCCGTTGGGGTCAGCCACCAGGGCACCATCCACGACGACGTAGGAGGTGGTGAGACCATTGTTGGGGTCAAAAAAGCCCGCGTTAATAGCCGCCACCACGCAGCCCTCGCACACCTCGGCGGCGATCTGATCAACCCGCGCCAAGGTGTCCACCGCCGCCACCTGCACCGGGTAGCGCACCGGGTCGGGAATCGTGACCAGGTGTACCGTGGCGACGGGTAGGGAGACGGTTTCGTAGATCGGGGGCCGATTGGGCATTTCGGTAGAGGGGGTTTCATTATTCCCTACCGCCACAGCTCCTTGGGGTGTGGGAGCACAGCTCAATAGCCCCAGAACCGTGACTAAGCCCAGGGAAAAAACCTGTTGGTGAATGCGGGCTGCGGGAACAACGCGATCGCCCCTTTCAACGCTTCTAGGCAGAAACAAAACGTTCATTCAGCTTATTTTTTAAATCGGGTGATACGGTCAGTGGCCTGTACACTTCGCCTTCGTCGGGATGCCAAACATAGCCTGCACTGAATGGTCGAAACAGCGGCGATGCACCCAGAAATTGCCATAGGGTCTCGGCTAGAACTAGCCCTGGAAGGCTAGACAGCGATGGCTCTTCACACAGCTCGCCGTAGGTTCTAAATTCATAGCAGCCTGTCGTTCTGCTCCACATTCAGCCGATAGACTACATGTCCATGCCATCTCAAGTCACCTTTTCCCAATCATATTGAGTAATAGTATTAAGACCTTGATCTCGTAATAAGGCTGCCGCAGAGAGTGGCAATCCCTGATCAAGCAACAGTTTCATAGCGATTAGGAAGTTCAATAATGCGATCGTCCAAGTATGACGATGCAAAAATCAAGGCTTGCCGAATGTCTTCGTCTTCTAATTCAGGGAATTCTTGGCATAGTTCTCCTCGGTCTGGGTAGGTGGCTAGTAGTTCAATAACCCGACGAACGGTAAGACGAAGATTACGAATGCAGGGCTGTCCGTTCATCCGCTTTGGATGACTCGTAATACGATCTAGTCCCATTAGAGTAATTCCAACCTTTCATTAGTAGTTTAACTGCAATGAGGATAGGACATCGAAACAGGAGCCCCCGCAGCGGGAACACTGGAACCAGTTTGGAGTTTGGGCCATGGCGGTAATTACCGTGACAACCACTGTGACAACCCAGGAGCCTGAGCCGCAGGAGTATCCCTCGGTGTCGGTCATCGTCCCTATCTACAACGGCGAAGCAGACCTGCCTGAGTTGCTGGCACGGCTGAGGGGTCAGCGCTACCCCACCGATCGGGTCGAGTACGTGCTGGTGGATAATGGCAGCCGCGATCGCACCCCCGATCTCCTGCAAGCCGCCGCCGCATCCCAGGGCCATTTCCGGGTTCTGA
>JAIXUR010000254.1 GCA_027483425.1 Cyanobacteriota bacterium
AGCCGCGATCGTCGTAGATATCGGCCAGGGAGTCTGGGTCAGAGGCGAGGGCGGCCGCCTGGTCAAAATCGGTTACGGCGGCCTGGAAGTTGTGCAGGGCAACCTGCACTAGTCCTCGGTTGTAGTAGGCGCGGTAGTCCTCTGGGTGGGTGGCCAAAATTTGGCTATTGTCCGCCAGCGCCTCGGCAAAATGGCCGCTGCGGTAAAAGGCTAGCCCCCGGCTGAGGCGATAGTCTGGAGCGGCGGCATCCAGCTCCAGGGCCTGGCTACAGGTGGCGATCGCCTCGTCGTAGTGCTCTAGCTGCACCGCCGCCAGGCAGCGATCGCCCAGGGTCAGCGGGCCAGCCGTGGCCCAACCTGGCCAACCCAGCCCCCACAGCAGGCCCCCAACAAGAATCCCTAAGCAAACGCTAACCAGTCGATTGAGGGGCATGGTTGTTAGTACCTAGCGACAAAACCTAGCGACAAAAAAGCCCCCATCTTATTGACCATAAGGCAGGGGCTAAGGGAACTGGAGAAACGAAACGGTAGCCTACCAGCCCTTTTCGGCCTGGCTGAGCACGTAGGCGGCGACATCGGCAATATCCTCATCGGTCAGCCGCCCCTTAAAGGCGGGCATGGCATTTTTGCCATTGTTGACCTGGGTGGTGATAGCCTCAATGGACGCCATACCGTACTGGTCGAGATCGCCCTGTTTCAGGGTTTTTGCACCATTCACCACGTTGCCGCCGCCAATGTGGCAGGCCGCACAGTTGTTGCCAAAAATCTGGCCACCGTGGCCCAAATCAGCCGCCTGAGCCGAGGGAGCCATCCACAGGGTAAAGGCTGCGATCGCAGCCATTAAAACTAACGCAATTTTTTTCATAACCGTTTTACAGACAAAAATCCTCTCTTGAGGCATTCTCTAGGCAGAGGTGCTTTGAATCAAAAGACAGCCTGTCAATTATTACAAAATGTAAACCCATCGCCTGGACAGCCCCTTCCCCTACACTGGAATTGATCGATATCGCCCTTACCTGATATAGGGCAGACCCATAGGTCTTCCCCTACCCACCCACCCTCCATCCGACGTCGGGCAGACACACGGGTCTTCCCCTACCCACCTACCCATCCACTCACCCTTCGCCCATGTCCCCCCTCCCCCGTCACCGCCCCCATCACCTCTCCCTGGGGCCCCTAGAAGCCGAGATTCTAGCCATTATCTGGACAAAGGGTGGGGCCACCGTCAAAGACATTCACGACCATATCCTGGCCGACCCCGATCGCGACTTAGCCCAGGCCTCGGTAACGACCGTGCTTCAGCGGCTGGCCAAAAAAGGCTGGCTGCGGCGCGAGGCGATCAAACAGGGGCAATCCGGCAAGCTGCGCCGGGCTTACCAATGGCAGCCAACGGTGTCCCAGCAGGAGGCCAGCCTGCTGACCGCCCACCAGCAGTTGCAGAGTTTCTTAGCGGTGGGTAGCCCTGACATTGTGGCGGCCTTTGCCGACAGTTTAGACACCGCTGAGCTAGACCAGCTAGACGCGATCGCCGATCGCCTGCGCACCCTGCGCCAAAGCCAGGGCCAAGGCCAAACCACCCCAGGGGAGGAACCGTAATGCACAGCAGTCTGATCGTGCTCACTATTTTGGCGGCCATCGTCTGGCGCTGGATCTGGGGTCGGACACCTCCCGGCCCAGACAGAACTTGGCAAGACCGCTGGGAATCGGCCCTGGGGGCCTTTTGCCTACCGCCGCTGATGGTTGTCCTGGCGGCGGCTACGGTGCTGGCCATGGGGCACCACGGCACCATGATGGGTTGGTCGGTCAGCCCCATGGGGTGCTGGATTAGCCTGGCCATGATCGTCTTAGCGGGGGGAGGTTTGCTCTACTCCGTCAGCCGCGCCGTGGGAATGCGGCTAACGCTACAGCGATACGCGACGGTCACGCTGCCCCAGGGCGGACAGGCCCGCTGTTTGCCCATTGACCTACCGATGGCGGCCCAGGTGGGCCTATGGCGATCGGCACTGCTGGTGAGTCAGGGTTGGTTAGACCAGCTCACTCTGGCCGAGCAGCAGGCGATGCTGGCCCATGAACAGGCCCACGCCGACTATCACGACCCCTTCTGGTTCTTCTGGCTGGGCAGTATTCGCCGCTTTAGCCTTTGGCTACCCCATACGGAAGGGCTGTGGAAAGAATTGCTGCTGCTACGAGAAATTCGGGCTGACCAGCAAGCGGCCCGCACCAGTGACCCCCTTTTACTGGCGGAACTGTTGGTCAAACTGGCCCGGCAGATCACCCTGGCGACCCATGCCCCTGGTCTAGCGCCTGGCCTTGAGTCCTACACAGCCTTTCCGGAGTCTCAGTCCCTCCCTCGCCTGGAGCAACGGGTGAGGGCGTTGGTCGAACCCAGCCCTAGAGGTGAGGCGTACATTCCCCGCCGGGGGCGGTTGGCCTGGCTGATCGTCACTGCGCTACCGTTGGCGGCTACCTGGTTCCACACGTGAGCCGGGTCACTGGGGCGCAAGCTGGGCCTCTAGGGCGGGCAGGTCTGCCTTGAGAAAAATGGCCATGCGACCCAGATAAGCGGTTCCAGTGCGATCGTAGGCAATCTCTTGCCAGTAGGCAAACTGCTCCCCCTGGCGCACTTCACCGCGCAGCACCAGGTTGGGGTTATCCGTGGGGGCAGGTCTAGCGCCACGGGCCGGGTAGCTTAGCCGCACAGCGCCCTCCCGGTAGTCGTTAAAGATGTCTTGCCCGTAGATAGCTCGCAGCGACTCATCTAGCCGATTGGGGGTGATGGGGTTGGCGTAGTCAACCAGACTAAACTGCTCGGTGCGAATTTCGCGACGGTTTCCGCCGGGGCTGACGCCACTAATTGGAAACACCGACGCTTGGAAGGTAAACCGCTGACCAGGCACAACGATGCGGTTAATGGTGAGGCGCTCATTGGGCGCGGGGTTGAGGGTAGGGTTATTGCGAATCCACGACTCGGTCAGCGTGACCGTTTGCCCTGGGATCGTCCAACCCGGCTGGGCGGTGAGGGTAAGGGCGGCGAGGGTCGCGGCCCCCCCCTTGAGGACGGTGGTCAAAAACCCGCCCTTGGGCACGAACGCCCGACCCAGACTACGGCTACACCATGTCATCATCTGCCCTACCTTCCGAGGAACCCGTGCCCGATGATAACAACTCTGGGATAGAACGAATCATCCGAGGGAGTATTCCCTAGGGTGTTTCAGCAGAGTGTGCTGCGGTATTCGTTGAGCAGGGCCAAAACTTGTGTCAGAGTGCGCTGGTTTTCAGCGGAAGGATCCGCCAGATAGCTCAGGAGTGCAAGATCTCGTTCAACTGCGATTGCAGCTCGGCGAGACGCTTGTTCTTTTGCCTCAGCGCTTCGATCTGCTGCTGCTCGTTCTTGAGCCACTCGGCGTTGCTCTTCTTCAACTCGGCGTTGCTCTTCTTCAACTCGGCGTTGTGCCTCTGCAGCCAGGCGGTTTGTTTCTCGGTTTCGACGGTCCCACGCTTCGCACGGGCTTCGCCCTACAATGCCGAAATTAGCCACCGCAGCCAGGAGGGCCGCCACAGTGAGTCGGTTACTCCAAATTCTGGGGTTGGCGATGAGTCCGAGGACAGTGAAGTCTTGTTCATTGTAGAACCGCAGAAAGGCGATGCTGATTAGAAGCAACGTAACAGTAGTGGCCGGAAGCAAGGCCAGAAAGTTGATCCACGGAATCATTCACGATCGCTTTTAAGGTAGCAGATAGTAAGCCAAGGTGGCTCCTTGGGAATAGAATGCCCCGGTAGAAAATTTTCCACCGGGGCATTCTACCGCTACGCTCAGTGGCCTAGTATTCTGGTACGGAGGGATCTACGTCCTGACTCCAGGCGGCAATACCACCCTTCACATTGGTGCCCTCAATGCCGTGCTGCTTGAGAATGCCCAGGGCCTTGGCCGATCGCCCGCCCATTTTGCAGTGCACAATCAGCCGGTGGCCATTCAGCAGCGCCTTCACCTGGTCTACCCCGTCGCCGTTTTCGATGTCGGGCAGGGGCACCAGCACCGAGCCGGGAATGCGAGCGATTTCGTACTCGTTGGGGTTGCGCACATCAAGCAGGAGCACATCTTCGGCACCGCTATCGAGCACCTGCTTAAGCTCGGTGACGGTCATTTCAGAGATATCAGCCAACTCTTTCTCTGCCTCCATACGGGCTTGGGGAATACCACAGAACTCTTCGTAGTCAATCAGCGTTTCGATCACCGGGCGCACCGGGTTGGGGCGCAGCTTCAATTCCCTAAAGGTCATCTCCAGGGCGTTGTAGAGCAGCAGGCGACCGCTGAGGGTCATGCCTGTGCCCAAAACCACCTTGATGGTTTCGTTCGCCTGGATCACCCCGATGATACCGGGGAGTACACCCAACACGCCCCCTTCGGCGCAGGAAGGCACCAGCCCCGGCGGCGGTGGTTCGGGATAGAGATCGCGGTAGTTGGGGCCACCCTGGTAGTTAAATACCGTGGCCTGGCCTTCAAAACGGAAGATCGAGCCGTAGACGTTGGGCTTGCCGAGCAGGACGCAGGCGTCGTTGACCAGGTAGCGGGTGGGGAAGTTGTCGGTACCATCGACCACCACGTCGTAGGGCGCAAAGATATCCAGGGCGTTTTCGGCGCTGAGGCGGGTCTCGTAGAGATCGACCTGGCAGTGGGGGTTGATTTCAAGAATGCGGCTTTTGGCCGACTCGATTTTGGGCTTGCCCACCCACGACTCGCTGTGGATGACCTGGCGATGCAGGTTGGATTGATCGACCACGTCAAAGTCGACAATGCCAATGCGGCCAATGCCAGCGGCGGCCAGGTAAAGCAGCAGGGGCGAGCCCAGACCACCAGTGCCTACGCAGAGCACGCTGGCGGCCTTGAGCTTTTTCTGCCCATCGAGGCCCACTTCCGGCAAAATGATGTGGCGGGAGTAGCGCTCGTACTCCTCTTTCGTGAGCTGAATATCGTCCAAATTAGGGTTGAGCATGGTCTCCAGGGCGGCAATGTGATGGGTGCAAACAGAAACGGTACGGGGCAATACCGAAATCACACATCATCTCAGCTTAGGACAAGAATGGGGCTTTGTTGGCAGATGATCCAATCATCTTTATAGCCTCGGGTTGGAACTGGTGCTGGTCGTCGAGGCGCCAGCTTTGACAGGCCATGACTTGGCCAGACGGTACGGAAAGAATGACGTAGGAATACACCGGCCAGGCCAACCGGCGATCGCATTCCGAAGGCACCGCCGGATGGTCGGGGTGGGAGTGGTAGATGCCAATGATTTCCAGTTCCCGTTCCCGGGCCGATCGCTGGACTTGCAGCATGGCAGCCGGGTCAATCCAGTAGCGATCGCCTAGGCTATGCTCCGTTTCCCCATTCCCTTGGGCGTCGGTGTAGGCCAACAGCGAGCGTTCCCAAGCATTCTCCACGGCAACGACCTCGACGACCTCCCGAGCGTCCTCCTGGCCCTGGCCACTCCCCGCCAAGACCCGACGCCCCACCAGCAGCCCACAACATTCCTGGGGGTAGCTGGCCAGGGCGGCCTGGGTCATGGCGTCGAGATGACCGGAATCGATAGAGAGGCCAGCCATGGCAGGGGCGATCGCTCGAGGTAGACAACGGCGGCGGGTTAGCTGAAGACCAGTCTGGCCACAAAAATACCGAAGAATTTTGCTTCCTCCCCAGGGAGCAGACCCTGCGCCCCTACAGGGGGTATCTTCTTGCCTAGAAAGCGCTTAAGGGGTCTCAGCGATCGCCAGATTGCTCACTTGCCGCTCTAGGCTAGCAAGGGCTCGGTTGTAGTTGAGCACCGCCGAAACCAGGTTGCCCTCGGCCTCCGCCAGCTCTCGGGTAGCGCTGAGCACATCCAACTGGGTGCCTACCCCGGCGTTAAAGCGCAGGGTTGCCAGCGCTAGGGCCTCCTTCGCCTGATTGGCCGCCACCGAGGCCGTATCGATATTCGCTTGGTTGGCCACCAGGGTGTAGTAGGCCTCTTCTACCCGCACGCGAATGTCATTGCGGGTGTTCTCAAATTCGACCTCGTCGGTTTGAATATCAAGGTCGCTCTGGGCAGCCCTGGCCCCAGCGGCACCGCCATCATACAAACGCCAGCTCAACTGCGCCCCAACCGAAAAACCATCATTAAGGTCCAGGGTAGATAAATCTTCTGGGCCAGAGAGAAAGGTCTGGGCATCGTACTGCGCAAACAGCCCCAAACCGGGACGTACCCGAGCTAGCTGAGCCTGTCGTTGGGATTCGTTAAACTCTCGCTCGATTAAGAACTGCTCTAGCTCAGCCCGGTTTTGGAAGGCTAGGACAATGCTCTCCTCGAGGGAAAGGGGCCAACTGCCGGCAATATTCACCGCTAAAGTGGTGATATCGATGGTCGGGGGAACATTGAGCCGACGGGCGAGCTGGCGCTGGGCAATCTGGCGATCGCTGGTGGCCTGGGTCAGGGTTTGGCGGGCGTTGGCGACCTGGACCTCAGCCCGCAGCACATCAAAGCGCGTGCCTACCCCCACCTCTTCCCGTAGTTGGGTATCGCGCAGGTTGCGCTCGGCTTCGTCTAAAAACGCCTGGTTAATACGAATTTGCTCGATCGCCTCTTGGACAGCGTAGTAATCAGTGGCCGTAGCCAAGCGCAGTTCTTCGCGGGTTTGCTCAACCCGCAACTCAGCTAGTCTGACCTGATCCTCCGCCGCGCTAATCCGGGCTGAGCGTTCCCCTGAAACTCCCAGGTCGTAGTCTGCTCTAATGGCACCCCTCAATCGGGTGGCGTTATTCGCTGTACCCACGCCAAAGACGGTTTCGTTGGTATTTTCTAGGGTCGCATCTAAAGCAGCCGTAGGGTATAGCAGCGCCTGCTCGGCCCGTAGCCCGGCCTGGCTATTCTCAAGCTGGAGCCGGGCAAGCTGCATGTCCTCGCTGTTGCGGTAGGCCAGATCAATAGCCGTCTCCAGGGAGATAGGCTGGGTGCCTAAAATCTCCACCTCTGAGGGCTGAGTCGGCAGCAACAGCGGATTAGAAGCGGGGGTCAGGTAGTCGGGCGGGGTGTCAAAGCCTTGTTCGGTAGGCCGATCGGACTGGGGAATCGTATTGACTGGGTCACTGGGGGGGGAAGGCGTGGTTCCACTAGTCGCACTGTCTGCCTCTAGGGGCAGGGCTTCTTCCCCTGGCTCCAGCGTGGGCCCAACAGTTTCTCCAGGCGCTACGCCGCTGCCGCTACTGTCATTGGCAGGGGATGATTCAGGCACTTGGGATAGCTGTGCTTGGGCCAGCAGGGTCAGTGGGCGGCCCCCTGGCGATCGCCCGGCCTGAAGTGGATGAACGCCGAAAGGTTCAGATTCAAGTAAAGCTTCAGATGCAAGGGTCGGAGTTATGGGCAGCCAAGCGACTATGGCCCCCACCCCTAAAATCGTCAAGCAGCGACGGTAAGAGTCACGCATAAACACTACAGGTCACCAGCACAGGTAAAAACAAGCTATAAACCAGAAACTTAGGGATTTCCACTCCAGCCAAATAGTATATCGGCATCTGGCCTAGCAAAGGGGGGAAAAGCCAGCAAATCGCACAGAGATCACAATTTGAGATCACAACAGTCCAACCCAGCCAGCGGGGCTCTCCCCAACCCCAACAGGGAACACCTCGACACTATACCAAACTAAACCGTTTAGTCAAATCAGATCGTCCTGGAGGATGGACAGCACAGATTTAACCCTGGTGGGCAGTGCTCACTACAGCGACTTGAGGGTGCATAACTCCATTGGAGTCGCTCCACGCATCGTATGACAAAGCGATTATTTAGGGTTACTTGCTTAGCCGGACAAAAATTGGCACCGCTAACCATGCGCCATAGATTTGAGCTGCTTTTTCGGGCTGCTATCAAATCCAGTTAATTCCATCGAGAAC
>JAIXUR010000089.1 GCA_027483425.1 Cyanobacteriota bacterium
CCGAGGGATCTGCCTACAGCCGCCTGGTCGAAACAAGCTTGCAAACCGCACGAGGTGACTTGGATCGGCAACACTTTTGTACCCTGGTAGACCAGATTCATCAGGTGTTACAGCCGGTTTTACCGGCCACCCCGGCGTTTGACCCTACTCAGCCAGGGGCTGACGGTAGGGGCGCTGACGATCAACAGTCCACACCATTGGTACCAACGGTTGCCTCCGCCACTGGGCCTCAGCTGCTAGTAGTCTCAGCCGACATCGACTGGGTGCAGGGGCTACGGCGCTGGGCATTCCCAGGGCTGGGGGTGATCCACAGCCTGTCTCTTCGCCAGGCCCAGGCCCAACTCTCTAACAGCTCCCCAGCCGCAATACTGCTCGATATGGCTACGCTGAGTGATGCGATCGCCGAGTTAGAGCCCTTCAGCCACCACCTAGCCGCCTGCCCGAGCATCCCTATCATGGCCATGACAGGCACAGACAGCTTTGAAGAACGATTCGCGATCGCTCGCCATATCACCTGCACCTTTTTGCCCCGCACCCCAGACCCTGAACAGATGCTGGCCATGGTGCAAGACACCCTCCAGAACCGGTGCCCATCTACGGTGCGATTGCTAGCCGTGGATGATGACCCCATGATTTTGCAACGGCTGGAGCAGCAACTTCCCCAATGGGGTATGCAAGTCACCACCCTAGAGGACCCCAGACTCCTTTGGGAAACCCTCCTAGAGTTGAACCCAGATGTGTTGCTCCTGGATGTGGACATGCCCCACATCAACGGTATTCAACTCTGCCAAATTATCCGTCGGGATAGCCGTTGGGCCGGGCTGCCAATTTTGTTTCTCAGTGCCAGTCGCACCGCCGACACCCCTCAACAAATGTATACAGCCGGGGGCGATGACTATATCCCCAAGCCCTTTACAGAGTCTGAGCTGGTCACCCGCATTTTCAACCGGTTAGAACGGCGACAACAGATCCACTCCACCCGCCCAACGCCCTCGTCTGTGGGGCTTTGAGCCGTTCAGCAAGCCCTACCCGCCCAGTCAGATTTGACGGCCAGCTAGCGATCGCCCCTAAGCATGGCACCACCCTAGCCACCCTGCACCAGGCTCTTGCGACAAGGCCACAGCCATAGCCCAACGATGGGCAACCTAAAGGCCAAAGCACAACCTAGCAAAAAGGCGGCCCTTGGGGCTGAAGAGACGGGGCAGGGCCGTTCATGGCCCGGAAAGCCCAGTCGCCCCTAGCCTCAGAAAACGCCTGCTTCAAACAGCCGCCACAAGGCGATCTAACTGTATGGTTTAAGATGCGTTAATCTTGTATGCAGAACTGAGAGTTATTCGTCAACTGCTTTTAAACTAGACTGAGCCAATCCGTGGGCTTTTCTCCATAGTCGATTATGTCTTATTTAGATCCCGATGCCTCATACCCAAAACGGGTTAAAACAACCATGGTGAGAATCAAATGCATCTTAATTATTGATGACGAAGCAGATATTCGAGAAATCGCAACGCTCAGCTTACAGCTCACGAAGCAGTGGGATGTTTTAACGGCTTCGACAGGCCGAGAAGGCATTGATATCGCCAGCTCACAATGCCCAGATGCGATCCTCCTCGATTTAGCCATGCCCGATGTAGATGGCCTAGCTACCCTGCAACGCCTGCGGGATAACCCAGCCACCCAAAGCATTCCAGTGCTGCTATTGACCGCCACCGCAAAAATAGCTTACCAGGCCGAGTATGGAGAGCTAGGGGCCCAGGGACTATTGCTTAAACCCTTTGATCCTGGCACATTAGGCGATCAAGTCGAAGCAGCTTTAGAGGGTATTTGGCAAGCCTGAGAGAATATTTGAAAAGGGTATCCCCTGATGACAGTCTATGAATTTCCAAACACCCTCTGATAGAGCAATATTTTATATTTTAGAAACAGAGTCTAAAGTCAGGCATCGTTCAGGATTTCTACGGTAGCCAAGATGACTAGCCGCATTAAAAATACCCTGGCCAAGCAGCCTCCTCCCAGAAGGAATTGGCTAGCATCTATCCTTTTTTGAGAGGCTGCGTGAATGGTTGTCACAGGGATGTCACATTTTAATTTTATACTAGAGGTGGCTGGCCTAGGTTCCTTGACCAAAAATCAGAAGCCGAAACCAGGAGATTACAGTTTGCAATGCAATAGAGAAGTCAAGATTTGTTGTGAAACATAATTTAAAGTTGTCGTCGCACTTAGTTGATGAGACTTTGTTGAAACAGCATTGACCCATATTCCCTGCCAATCTCAATTACTCATAAAACCTATGAATCAGGATTCTGTGCAATCTGCCCTAGCTGACTCCTCATGCTATCAGTTTGAGGATACCTCAATGCTTCTTTGTCACGAATTGCGAACTCCTCTCACAGCAATTCACGGCGCTCTTAAGCTCCTAAAGCATCAGAAATTTGGGAGCCTCTCGGCGGAAGGAGAAAGACTTTTAGATATTGCAGAACGAAACACTACGAGACTAAGCCGACTGGCCAATACCCTCGATCATCATGATAGCTCCATGAGCTCTATTCTCTCTATGGCTGAGATGGAGAATCTTAAGCTGGAAAATGACCTATTTGAAGGATTTAATCAGCGGGAATTTTTTCTCCATTATCAGCCCATTGTTTCCACTGAAGAGACCTACCAAATAATCGGATTTGAGGCTTTAGCTCGATGGCAGCACCCCTTCAGAGGATTGGTCTCTCCAGCCATTTTTGTTCCCCTAGCTGAAAAAGTTGGCTTAATCAATCAGCTCGGTCTCTATTTGCTTCAGCAAGCCTGCGCACAACTCAAGGATTGGCAAAAGGCATTTCCATCAGAATCACCTCTCACCATCAATGTCAATCTCTCGACAGTACAGTTATCTGACCCTAGCTTTAGTCGGCACGTGGAGGACATTGTCAATTCCACGGGTATAGCACCGCAAACCCTCAGACTAGAAGTAACTGAAAGTGCTCTGATTGAGAATCAAGATGTCGCGCTCGAAACCTTTCTTGATCTGAAACGCATAGGCGTCAAAATCTATGTAGATGATTTTGGCACAGGCTATTCTTCCCTATCCCGCTTGCAGGATCTCCCCTTTGACGCGTTGAAAATCGATCAGTCGTTTATTCGTAGCGAAAATTGGACAATTAGCGAAGCCATTTTATTGTTGGCTTCCCGCCTTGATCTCGACGTTGTCGCCGAAGGTATTGAGACCCTAAAGGAACTCCACAAACTCAGGAGCTTAGGTTGTAAAAAAATGCAGGGCTATTTATTCTCAAAGCCTCTGACAAGTCATGATGCGGGTAACTTGTTAGGGCAGCGAGACAGAAATTATTTTTCCTAAGTAGCTGGGCGTCATTAAACTAAAGATGCTGGTGGGGGTGGAGGGGGTGAAACCCCTTGCCTGGGGGCGCAGCCCCCAAACCCCTTCTTACAATTAATTAGACTTACCTACTGAACTAGTTTATTGCCAGCGGCTAGCGGGTGCGACTTCGCACTTTCGACCCTTGGGTGCTAACAAAACTGTCCACCCTCTCTGTACAGAGAGGGTGGACAGTTAACCTACACCAGGATGATTGACTAAGCTGTTTGCCCTAACAATCGGTGCTCATAATAGAGCTGGGCTCACCTCGCGATGGCGGGGTGCTTGCTGTTTGGTATCTGCGATTAATCCCTGTAGGGTTTTGAGCAGTTCTTGCTCGTTATAGGGTTTAGAGAAGTACGCTGAGGCACCCAGGCTCATGGCCAGTTTGCGGTGTTTATCATTCATCCGAGAGGTCAGCATCGCGATGGGAATCTGGTGGTAGTCAGGCCACGATCGCACCTCGGACAGCACCCCATAGCCATCGAGTCGGGGCATCTCAATGTCACAGATGATCGCCTCTACTTTAAGACCCGCTGCCAGTTTATCGACGGCCTCTTGACCATCTTTGGCTTGTTCCACCTGATACCCAGCTTTCTCTAGGGTAAGGGCCAGATAGCGGCGAACATTAATCGAGTCATCGACAATCAGCAACGTTGGCAATTGGTCGAGGGCCGCCGAGGGTGCCACGGCGATCGGCGCTTGTAGGCGAACCGACTGGGCTGGGGTGGGTAATGTCTTCGGTACTGGTGGTTGGGACAATTTCCCAGGTGACTGAGCCTGAATCCACTCCAGGAGTTGGAACGGATCTAACAGCGGAATCACATGCCCATCGCCTAGAATACTGGTGCTGCTGAAGTAGGCGGGTAGAGCGACCGGGCCTTTGATGGGGCTGAGAGAAATTTCTTGTTCACCCCAAAAGCGATCGATGCACAGTCCCTGCAACCCTTCGTCTTGCTGAATCATTAAGACGGTGGGCTGGTTAATCGTTGCCGTGCCGTCCATTTCAAAGGGTCGCCCTGCACCATTAAACTGAAGCCAGTCTTCCAGGCGAATGAGGTCGACGCGTTGACCTTCCCAGACTAGTTCACGGCTGCGATCTGGGCCAGCGGGTAAGTTCGCCATCGCCTTAATACTATCGATAGGAATCGCAAAGACCAACCGAGCACTCTCTACCAGCATGACTCGCAGGACAGACACGGCCAGCGGTACTTGAATGGTAAACGTCGTCCCTTGGCCCAGTCGCGTATCGACCCGAATATCACCCCGAATCTGTTGCACATTGGTGCGGACGATATCCATGCCAACCCCTCGGCCCGAGAGTTCAGTCACTTGCTCTGCCGTACTAAAACCCGGCTCGAAGATCATGTCTAACAGGTCGCGATCGCCCAGGCTGTACACCTCTGCTTCGGCCATCCCCATGCGCCGGAGGCGGCTGCGAATTTTGGCCGGATCAATGCCCCGGCCATCATCCTTAATCGTGATCAGCGTCTGGTTACCCCGGTGAATAGCCCTAATCGTGATCGTACCTTCCGCCGCCTTACCGGCCGCCATGCGTTCCTCAGGCGATTCGATGCCGTGGCCAAAGGCATTGCGCAGTAGGTGGTTGAGCGGATCGGTCAGAGCTTCGATGGCGACCTGGTCGATCAGGGTCATGTCTCCCTCAATGGTGAGGTTGACCTGCTTGTTGTACTGCAAGGCCAGATCGCGCATGACCCGAGGAAAGCGCTTGACCAGGGTGCTAAAGGGCCGCATTTGCATTTTCGTCATGCCGCTCTGGAGTTCCCGAGTTGTATAGTTCAGGTCTGTGGTGGCGGTGCTGGCTTCCCGTAGGCTGAGGGCAATGTCGCTGGATACCTCTTGAAGCTGCACAATCCGTTCCATTTGCTCCTGGGAAAGGAGATGGAGGTCGGTATAGCGATCGAATTCCAGGGCATCAAATTGTTGCGCTAGGGAAGATGGCCCCCCTGGGGAGGCTAGATTTCCCAAGGTTGACCCCATCGCCCCTGGGGTCGAGTCGGCCTCTAATGGCATGGATGTAGACACTAAGCCTTCCATCGAGGCCCGGTCATACCACTGCCGTAGCTGACGGTTTGACTGCTCGATTTGCCCCATGCGGTCTTGCATGAGAGCGACCAGGCTGTGCAATTGGGAATGTCGCAGGTTGACGGCATTCCGCTCTACGATCAGCTTGCCAAATAGAGAGTTGAGGTGCTGCAACTGCTGGGCAGAGACTCGAACGGTTGTATTCTGCACGGCCCCTATGGGCTCAGCCGTTGCCTTCATAGGCGCTGGGGCTGGCTTAGGCGTAGCAATGGCTTTCGGAAGCAACGTTTCATCGGCTAGGGCTGCTTCATTGACTGAGCTGTCTAGAGCCTCAAGGGGGATGTCTGGTTCTAGGCTGGCCAGATCTAGGACGTCTGGCTCTAGGATGGCCAGATCCAGGATGGCTGGCTCTAGGATGGCCGACTCTAGGCTGGCTGGCTCTAGAATGGCTGGCTCATCCGCCATAGCGTCTGGTTGTACGTCAGCCACAACTGTGGGCTCGGGGTCGATCGCAATCGGGGCTGGGGCAAACTCTGGCTCAAATTCTAGATTGGGCTCTGAGTCAGCGGTGCCAAAGTCGCCGACAAACGCTTCCAGGTCTTGCAGGTTGCTGCCATCTAGCCAGTCTAGATCTGGGAATTCTAGATCATCGGTTTCCTCGTCCTGCCAGTTGCTGGCCAGGGTGCCCAGCAGGACTAGAGTCTCATCGTTAGCTTCACTGGCCGCTGGGGTAGCGTCGCTGGCGCTCAGCCAGAGATCGTTGACAACCAGGGTGTGAGGCAGGTGGCTGGCCCGACCAATGAGCACCAGCGCATGGGATCTACGCCAAGTGGACAAGACTTCTTGGCCAAAAGCGACTATGTGCTCATCGCCAACCTGGAGCAGGTAGGTTTGAACCGATTCACACAGTTGAACAAAGGCCGCCAGGTCGCTCATGCGGCCAAACTCAGTCAACTGCTCTGTGGTAGCCGCTAGCTCAGCCGCCAGTTGGTAAGTCGCCAGCTGAGCTAACTGGGCCTCGAACTCGTCCAGACATTCTTCAACCCCGCTGGAGAAAATCAGCGTGGCGATATCGACGTTCTCTTCCTGGGCCAGTAGCAGGTCGTCATCTTCGGGACGAAGATCGCCCAGGTGCGATCGCAGCTGCTCGAAAATTGGCTCGATCTCGGCCTTCATTCTGACGTCATCCAGGGGATCCCCGTGGCGACTACAGCGACTGGCCAGGCGCAGCGCATCGACCCCTTGCAGAAATAGCGATTCGATCTCAGCATCGATCGCGATCGTATCGCCACGCACCCGCAAAATCTTGAGAAAATCTTCGAGTCGGTGGGCAATTTGGCTGATAGGCATGAAGCCCATCATGGCGGCCCCACCCTTAACCGAGTGCGCGGCTCGCAGCGCCCGGTCGAGCTGGGTGGTATCTAGATCAGCGGTGGTTAGCTCTAACGCAACGGCTTCAATTTGGTCGAAATAGTCTTCAACTTCTTCGAGAAAATTGAGGCGAACCTGTTGTTCTGTATCCATAGTAGTGTCTCTGTGAGCGACGTTTAGCAATCAACGAGGCAG
>JAIXUR010000219.1 GCA_027483425.1 Cyanobacteriota bacterium
CCCCGCTGAAGCACAAACCAGGGCAACGCTGTTTGGTCGATTTGGACACAAAGCTTAGCCGTGATAAACGCAGCGACTTCTTCATGGGGGCCGGTGGGTTCAAAATCAAACACCTCGCCATCGATCAATTCGTAGCGGTTGTCGTCACCATAGAGGGCACAAAACGCATCAAAGCTGAGCAGCTGCCGTTGCGTCGGTTGGTTGATTGCAAGGGTCATAGGCCTACCTAACCCCACGGATGTCCTTAGCCTATCAAATTTGATCGGCTGATTCGCTGGTTTTGTGGCGGCGGGCCCGGTGAGTTGCCAAGACTGGGCTCACTCACCCCGGCCCGCCCAGGAGGAGCAGCTAGGGGTGAGATTTTTCGGGTAACCCCACCGCCGCTACCTCTGCCTCGCCGTAGGGGCGGATATCGCGACTGAGACTGCCAAAGTCAAAGGCTGCGGTCTTACCCTGCTGGGCCTGGAGCTGAATCCATCCCAGGCAGATCAGCGTTGACACGACAATCGGCGTGGCGAAGCTGACCAGCAGATCGCCCGCGAAGGGCAGACCATTCCAAGGACTGAAGTCAGGGCTAGGGAAGAAGAGGGCCCCGGCGGCGATCGCCACCACCGCACTCCAAACCGCCATGGTGCCCGTCAGCCGCCGCGAGTACAGCCCAAACAGCACCGGAAACACCGCCCCGGCACAGACCAGGTCAGCCAGCAAAAACAGGTACAACACGTTGTAGCCCTGGGCGGCAATCATAATGGCAGGCAGACCGATAACCACCGTCAGAATGCGGGAAGCCCGTAAAATTCCCGCCGCAGGCATGGTCGGAAACAGCCGGATCAGGTCAAGGGTAAAGATACTGGCAATGCCGTTCAGCAGCGCACTGAGGGTACTCATCACCAGGGCTAAGACCAGCAACAAAATTCCCATGCCGACCCAGGTGGGCAATGCCAACGCCTGAATCAGCGAGAAAAAAGCGCGGTCGTCGTTGTAGCCAAAGTGCATGGCGAGAATGCCCAATAGCCCGGCGAGCAACAGCATGGGCCAAATGACTAAGGACGACCCCAGAAAGGAGCGCCGCACGACCTGGTTGGTTTTGCAGGCATAGACCCGTTGCCAGTTGCCCTGGTTAAACATTTCGGCAGCAATGACGGCGATCACCAGGGTGGCCCCAAACTTGATACCGGGGCCATGGGTCAAGGTCAGTAATTCTGGCGAAGACTGGGTCACGGGGGCGATCGCCGTCCCCCAGCCCCCCAGGGCAACGACCGCCACCCCAAAGCTGATCAGCAGCAGGGGCACAATCACCACAAATTGGAGGGCATCGGTGAATATAGAAGCCTCTAGCCCCCCGACAACGGTGTAAATAAACACACCGGTAATGACGAGCAGGGCGGTCAGCCAGAGGGGTACTCCGGCCATCAGCTCGACAGCTTTGGCGATCGCCGTTAGCTCCGCCGCCAGGTACACAAACATATAAAACACCCCAATGCCCAGGGTCAGCAGGTACATGGTCTGGCCAAACCGATACAGCACATACTCGTTCAGGGAGTGGCCATTGGGCATTAAGAACCGCATGCGGGTACCCAAAAACGCCAGCATCGCCGCTGGGGTGGCCTGGCCTATGCAGTAGCCCACAATGCCAGCAATGCCGCTGGTGGCTCCCACTTCGGGGGGGCTAAACAAGATCCACGCGCCCATGGCCGAGGCGACGATGGTGGCCACGGCCATGGGGGTACCCACTCGGTTACGGCTGACTAGGTAGTCTTCGAGGCTAATGGTGTGGCGGCTGGCTTGCAGCAAACCCAGCAGGGTAAAGCTGGCCACGGTGACTAAGATTACAGCGATGGCTGTTGCACCAAGGGTCATAAAACGCACCTCACAAACAACGGTGTGGCGCTAGAGGACGATCCTGGGTGGGTAGGTAGGGCGGGTGAGGGTGGGTGAACCGAAACCGATGGAGCGATCGACAGCGCCTATCAGCCCTTGGCTAATAGGTCACCATCATTCTGGAAGTAGCTCCAGAACGTGTCTATGCTCGTCGTTTCGGCCCATGACCTCAAGCAACGCTTCCCTCCGCTGGCATTAACCAGGTCAGGTTCTGAGGGTATGATCTCAGCCCGATTTCTCGGACACCCCTAGCTTGATAGCATCCTACCACTGGTGTTCGCGGCCAGCGCAGATCAGTTACGGTTCCTCATAGACATCGCGCCGATGCCCTACCTTAATGATGCGAACCACCAGCGCCATCTCTTCAATGCTGTAGATGACCCTGTAGTCGCTTAAACGCACCCGGTATTGGCTGTTCCGACCCTTGAGTTTCTTGTAACCGGGTGGTCTTGGGTCTTGCGCTAGACGCTCGATGAGTGCGATCAGGTCTCCTTGCACAGCCCTAGGCAATTTCTTGAGCTGCCGTTGGGCTGAGGGTTTGATTAGAATCTCGTAACTCACTGTAAGCCAAGCTCTAGCTTGAGACTACCTAAAGAAATCTCTCCCGATTCCTGTAGAGCGACATCGGCATCAAACCCGTCGATTTCATCCTCAAGTGTCTCGAGGGTAGGCTCTAAATCGGCATTGTATTTGAACTGCAAATACTGCAAAAAGTGATATAGCTCATCCAGCGCCGGGCGCGGTAACGGCGGAATTTCTAAGCTAACAGGTTCGGTGAGCGGCAAAGTGGCCATAGCTTGCCTAGGGAGTCATCCATGCAGACACCCCTATCGTAGCGAATCAGCCCTCAATGCCGGTTAACCGGTTAACCGCTTAACCGATAACGCACAGTAAAGTTAGTAGTATGCCAACTTAAATGAGTGGGGGTTACGGCCAGCCGTGAACCGCAGACCGTAAACCGTAAACCGCAGACCACAGATCCAATCATCATCAGCTTGACTAAGGACTAG
>JAIXUR010000308.1 GCA_027483425.1 Cyanobacteriota bacterium
ACCTGGGCGCTTAGCTGGGTCTCAAGCTGGTGGGCCATCTGGTGTAGGGCCTCCTCCCAGGTGGGAGGAAGCTGGTTCAGGGCCGCCTGGTCAAGGGTGAGGCGCTGCTGCTGGAGCTGCTGCACCTCTTGCAGCAGCAGCTCTCGCTGCTGGCGCAGGGTCGCCACCTCGTGGCGCAGGGGGTCGAGAATTTCCATGGTTTGCCCGCGCAGGTACTGCATTTCTTGCAGCAGCGCCTTGAGCACCTGGCTAGAGGCTTCGCTAGTCCCTAGGCCAGCACCCAGGGAACCGGCGATCGCCCCCAAGTCAGATCCCGAGTCAGACCCCGTCTCAACCGCCGCCAGACAGTCCCGCACCCGGGCCAGCAACTGGCGCTGATTAGCATCATTCGACATGCCCCAGGGCAGCCGTGGGCCAGCTTCCCCTAGCATGGCGTCAATTTCGGCTACCAGAGCTTCCAGTTCGTCCTGCTGCACGGCTACCTCGTTTACTTACCATTCCCCAGCAATTGACAAAGTGTATGTCAGGCCGCTCCAAAAATCATCCCGGCCAGGGCCCAGTCAGCTAGGCCGTCAACCTCTGCCCAACCGGTTCGAGGTTGACTCGCCGCTAGAGTCACTCAAACCCAGGCCAGGGGGCGATCGCCCCCCTCTACTACGCCCCTAGTTTGCGGTGGAGGGGGTGATATAGTGCTAAAACTCCATCGCGCATCTCTTATTAATCTCTTAGTAATTATTGCTTAATTATTACTATGGGCAGGCTGCCAGCAAAGCAACCTACCCATCCCCTGGGATAGGATTAGCCAGGACGACCTTTAATATCACTAACTTAAACAAAAAAGATAATAGTTGGGGTAATGAATGGATGCTCGCTACAACCCTCGGGATCCTAACGCTGATCTCAAATTAATTCGAGCGGCAGTCCTGTTTCAGGATCTGCCTGAGGAGGCTGTCGCTGAAGCCACCAGCCATGTGGTGTCCCGCCGTCACCCAGCCAACCAGGTGATCTTGCTAGAAAACGACTGGGGGTCTTCGGTCTACTTCATTTTGGAGGGGTGGGTTAAAATTCGCACCTACAATCTCGATGGCAAAGAGGTCACCCTCAACATTTTGGGCAAAGGCGAGCTGTTTGGCGAAATGGCCCCCCTCGAAGAAGTGCCGCGCTCTACCGATGTCATTACCCTAGTGCCCACGGTGATTGGCAGCATGCCCGCCAGCGACTTCGTTAAGCTGCTCCATACCCAGCCCCTAGCGGGGATTCACCTCTCTCAGCTGATGGCGCGGCGGCTGCGCCAGGTCAACCGACGGCTGCGGCTGCGTGAGTCTGACAGCACCTCGCGGGTGGCCGATATCATTCTCTTTCTGGCCGACGGTCAGGGGCATCGGGGGGCGGGCGGCATCGAAATTCCAAACCTACCTCACCGGGAGTTGAGCAGCCTCAGCGGCCTGGCCCGCGAGACGGTCACCCGAGTCCTGAGTAAGCTAGAGAAGAAAGGGCTAATTGTGCGGGAAAAAGACATGATGAGTATTCCCGACATCAACGCCCTAGAACGTCTGCTGGTTTAGCTATCCATGAGTCAATCTTCTGATCCAGCCCCAGGGGCTAAGTTTGTGCCCCCGGTTGAGACTACCGCCAGTGACTTTGATGGGTTAGACACCTACCTAGACTATCGCGCCTCAGAGCTAGAGGCTGACGCTGCACCCGATATGGCCCACCGCCTCAAGTCAGGCCCCCTGGCTATGGTAGAGACAGCGTTTCTAGCCAGTACGGCGGCGCTGATCTGGCTGGTGAATACCTACTTTCCGCCGGGGCCGATTCTGCGGCTGCTGTTTCCCTTGCCCATGGCCCTGGTGTACCTACGCTGGGGACCACGGGCGGCTTGGATGTCGGCCCTGGTGTCGGGGCTGCTGCTGTCGGTGCTGATGGGGCCACCCCGCAGCCTGCTATTTCTCATGCCCTACGCTCTGCTGGGGGTACAGCTGGGCTTTCTCTGGGCGCGGCGGGCCAACTGGTACATTTCCATTGGCGCGGGCTCTCTCCTGGGGTCCCTGGGGTTTTTCTTTCGGCTGTGGCTGATGTCGCTGCTGATTGGCGAAGACCTGTGGGTGTATTTGACCACCCAGGTCACCCAAATGCTGAACTGGGGTCTGGAGCGCTTGGTGGGGCTAGGCATTCTGGAGGTGGGGGTACTCGGCCAGGCCAATGTGGAGGCCATTCAACTGCTGGCGCTGGTGTCGGTGCTGGCCAGCAACGTGGTGTACCTGTTTTCGGTGCATCTGGCCGCCTGGCTACTGCTCGGGCGACTGGGCGCAAAAATTCCAGCACCACCGGGCTGGGTGCAAGATCTGTTAAAAGATTGAACCCCCAAGCCCAAAAACCCATCGCGAAACCCCGTAGCGTGGGTCAAGCGCCCCAATCCCTGCCTAGAACCACCCCCTCCCCGCTCGCTTGACCCACGACCCAGCATCCCACTCCATCGATAAGATCGATAAATAAAGCCCCAGTTCAATCCCAGCCCCGCCCGCTTGACCCACGACCCAGCATCCCACTCCACCGATCATCCCCCACCCTCGATATCTCTCGAGACAATTCTGGCCGCGAAAATACCCGAAAATTTTGATCCGCCCTCAGGGCGCAGGCCCTGCGCCCCTACATGGGATATCTTCTCTGGCCGCGAAAATACCCGAAAATTTTGATCCTCCCTCAGGGCGCAGGCCCTGCGCCCCTACATGGGATATCTTCTTGCCCAAAAATCGCCTTGGGTGAAGACCTACTCTGGCCCCACCCCCGCCAACGCATCCTATGGCTCTGATTAAAACCTACACCCAGCCCCAACCAGGCCAAGCCTGGCTAAACCGCGTCCAGGGGCGGCGGCCAACCCTGGTGCTCACCCTGGGCTTTACCGAAACCGGTTTATTGCCGGGCATTTCAGCCGCAGGGGCCACTCCGCGCGATCGCACCGTTACCGCCCTAGCCGATGCCGAATTCATGGTCAACGGCCTGACGCCAGCGCCGACCTATCCCTTACCACCGCTCCAGGCCGGGGCCTCTCCGGCGCTGATTTCTAGGGCCGTCCTGGTGGGGCAGGCTATTCCCCTGGTTTTGCTCAATGCTGGATTGCCGCTGCCCCCTACGGTGCCCCACCTAGATCTGGGGGGTAAGCCAGCCCAATGCGTGAGCACGGGGGCCGCCCTGCCCCTGGAGGTCGTCCACCAGCTGTGGCACCAGGGGTTAGCCCAAGGCGAGTCCCTCGCTGTCGCCAGCGACTATCTATTGCTGGCGGAATGTGTGGTGGGGGGCACCACGACGGCCCTGGGGGTGCTGACCGGCCTGGGCTTTGACGCGGCGGAGCGGGTAAACAGCAGCCACCCCACCTGTAATCACCGGCAAAAGCAGGCGTTGGTAGCCCAGGGGTTAGCCCTAGCTCAATTGCCCCCCAAGCCCCATCCCTTGGCGGTGGTGGCGGCGGTGGGCGACCCGATGCAGCCGGTGGTGGCGGGGTTGGCCCTAGCGGCGAGTCGTACCCGACCGGTGCTGCTGGCGGGGGGCACACAAATGCTGGCGGTCTATGCTCTGATGGTGGCCTTGGCCAAGGCAGAGGGCTACGACTGGAATCCGAACCAGGTGGTGGTGGGCACGACTCGCTGGGTGGCGGAGGATGCCACGGGGGATACCGTGGGGTTGGCGGAGCTGACGGGGGCCTGTTTGATGGCGACACAGCTTTCGTTTGCCAACTCCCGATTTGAAGCGCTGCGGGCCTACGAGCAGGGGTTTGTGAAGGAGGGCGTGGGGGCGGGGGGATGCGCGATCGCCGCCGCCCTCTACCAAAACTGGGGCCAGCCAGAGCTGCTCTCGGCGGTCGAGGCGCTGCTGGATCAGAAATCTCAGATCGAAAAGGCCTAGGGCACCAGTGCAGTATGGCTAAAAAAACCGGCTTCGTCGTCGCTGCGCTCACGATATGACTTGTATGCTGGCCGAGAAACCGGGTTTCTGTACCGACGTTCTAGTCCAGAAAGGCAGAAGGATGGAAAGGAATTCTTTGTGACACGAGGGCTCCTGCTCCATCAATAGATGAGCTATTTCTGCCATCGAGCCCTAGGGTGATTGCGGTTGACGAATCCACCGCCGCAGCGACTTCACCACGGCATTGTCGTCTTCCCCTGGCGCCCGCTGCAAAAATGTCATCAGCCGTTGCGATGACACCTGGGGAAAGGTGGGGCTCAGGTCACGCTCCACATACCGTCCAGCGACAAGCTCGTAGAAAACCAGCCCCCGGTGCTGGGTGTATTGCCAAACTTCAGGAATTTGCAGCTGCTGGTAGATCGTGAATCGCCGTTGCGAAGAGCTGGTGATATCGACCTCCACCGCCAAATCGGGGGGTGGGTTGGTGCGCAGATCAAGCCGTAGGGTGCTGATCTGGTCAGCGTTTTGAATGTAGTAGCAGGAGTCGGGTTCGACGCCTTTCTCTAAATCTTCTCGCTCTAGGGTGGTAGAGCCGTAGGCTTTGATTTTGAGGTCGAGTTCTTCGGTGAGGGCGGTGATGATGCGATCGAGCAGCCGATTCAGGACTTCGTGGAGGTCGGAGGGCATGATGATTTCTAGGGTGCCGCGATCGTAGGTCAGCCGTGCGGCCCGGTGGTCACCCATATCCTGTAGTAGGGCCTGGTAGGTCTGCCACGATACGCCCTGAAGGGTAATGTGCTGGCTGGGGGGGTGCAGCAGAGTGGCCATAGCGGGGCCTTGAGTTCGGATAGGTTAACTGTAGCGAAATTGTCTCGTTAATCTGCTGGATCAGATCGCTAAATTTTGGTGTCCAGGGGCCGGGGTTCTCGACTGGTAGCCCGGTTTGGGGAGACAGCAGGAACCCGACCCCTTTGCGGATCAGGCTTACTCGATGAGCACGGTTTTGGTCATGATCACCATCCACGTCGTCTCGACTCCGCTCGACGACCGTGGCTCTGTTTCGCGTAAGGATCGCAACTCGGCGGCGCTGGGCGGCACGGGGATGGGATCGCACCAGTCGTTGGGGTCGGCATAGCCAAGGGCGTGGAGGATTTTGATGGTG
>JAIXUR010000222.1 GCA_027483425.1 Cyanobacteriota bacterium
AACTTTCCCAGCGCAGAAGGCATGATCCCATCCTCGTCATAGTACCCATCCTCGTCATAGCGATCGGGGAATTTTGACGTTGTAAGGCGGTTGGGCGGGTCTAGCGATAGTTCGTGAACTGAATCGCCACCGGCCAATCCTCCTGCTTCACCAGCTGCATGGCCTGCTGGAGGTCATCCTTCGACTTGCCCGACACCCGCACCGCATCGCCCTGGATCGCGGCGGTTACTTTCTTCAGATTGTCGCGAATCAGCTTGGTAATTTGCTTACCCATCTCCTGCTCAATGCCCTTCTTGAGCGTGACCACCTGGCGCACTCGGGTGCCACTGGCGGCTTCCACATCGCCATACTCAAAAATCTTCAGGGACAAATTCCGCTTCGCCGCCTTCTGGTGCAGCAGATCCTTCACCGCATCCAGGGTCATGTCGCTGGCGGTCTCAATGGTGATGGTGTTCTCCGCCAAGTCGAGGGTGGTTTTGGTGTCCTTCAGGTCGTAGCGGCTGATGACATCTCGCCGAGTTTGATCGAGGGCGTTGACCAGTTCCTGGCGATCAAAATCGCTGACAATATCAAAGGAAGAGCTAGAAGCCATGGGTACCGTTGAGTATCTGCGCACCAACAGACTACATCAAGGCCGACCGACAGCTCAAGAAATAGAGGGTAAAGGTGCTCAGGTTGGCGACGGCAAACATCAGCGATCGCCCCACCGGCACATTCAAAATGTAGGCCACGGGGTACAGGGTGCGGGCCACCAGGTAGGTGATCGCAGCCCCCAGGGCCAGATCCGACTGCTGCTGCGTCACGTAGGCCATCAGCGCAGCGGGGGAGTACAAAATCATCGACTCAAAGGCATTTTCGTGGGCCCAGGTAGCCCGCTGGGCGTAGGGAGGTAGCTTAGCCAGCATGGCGCGCGGGGCCGCCTGGTCGTAGCCCACCGCAAACCGCCCGTAGCCCACCGCAAAAAAGGGTAAATACACCAGCACCGCCGCTAGCCCAATGCTAACCAGCAAAAACCCCGGCATGGTGAGCAAAAAAGCCATGGGGATCCTAATCTAACGTCACGCTAGTCAAAATAAAACAGGGTCACAATCTTGTGCTGGTCTTCGGCCACCTGGCAGGTTTGCAGCAGGGTGGTGCTGTCGTGGAAGGCAAAGCAAATCAGCTGCTGACAGCGAGAAATAATCTCCTGGTTGCACACAGAACTCGCCTCCGCTAAAGACAGGGTGTCATTGGCGGGGTTTTCCACCAGGTGCATCACCTGCTCGAGCTGGGAGCGCGACTCCTGGGGTTGCCGGGCCAGGCTCTGGGGCAAAATGACCGTCAGCAGGTTGGGGTCAGCCTTCATGGCCCCCTTGATGGCGGCAAAGTTAGTGCCCGTCGCCCCGGAGGTAATAATCCGGTTACCCCCCAGGGCCAGGGCATAGGTCATCAGCTCAATCAGCTGCTGATGGGTGATGGGTACATGGCGCGACCCCAAGATAGCCACCCGCTTCGACCCCGACTGTTGAATAGCCGCGAGTTCCTGCAAAAATGTATCGACTTTAGCGGATTCGAGCGCTTCAATAGACTGACTCAAAGGTTGCACCGAATGCGAGAATAACGCGACTAATTGTATCAGACCTTGAGCAGCAGGCTAAATTCTAGGGCCTACCCCTCTCGTCTTGAGCTGAGGGCTGTTAGCTGGCCGAGACCGGCAGTCCCAGGTCGAGGAGATGCAGCAGTCGCTGCACGTCAAAGTGAGCGGCGATCAGCTCTTGCATGCACTGTACCTTAATCGGCTCGTGCAGTCGCACCTGACCAAACAGCTCGTCAATGCGCTCGACGGTAGACAGGGTGTCAGAATCGACCGATACAATGGGCACCTCCAGGTCTGCGGCCCGCTCCAAAATTTCGGGAGACGGGGGAATTTGGCCCGTTAGCACCAGACACTGGGTCGAGGTTTCTAAGGCTGCAAACTGAATGTCGGTGCGATCGCCCCCGGTCACCACCGCCATGTTGGTGGCCTTGCGAAAATACCGCAGCGCCGAGTTGACGTTCATCGCCCCAATGGTCAGAGTCTCTACCATGAGGTCTAGACGGTTGGGGCAGCAGAGCACCTCAGCGTTGAGGCGGGCCACAATTTCGCGCACGGTGACGCTGCGCATAATGGGCGATCGCGGCAGCAGCGCCAGCACCGGAATGCCCTGTCCCTCCAGAAAGGGGCGGGCCAGATCAGCACAGGCGTCTACGGCCTCAGTGGGCACATCGTTGATGATCACCCCAATCAACCGCGACCCCAACTGGGCCTTAGCGGCCAGCAGGCGATCCACCAGCAGCAGCGAATCATAGCGGGTCACCACCAGCACAGAAGCATCGATATCAGCGGCCATGTGAGCCACCGACAGGTTGAGCAGCGTCCCCTCAGTCAGGTTGCCAGGCCCCTCCAGCAGCACCAGAGCTTCTCCGTGGTGCTCAGTGTAGGACCTCAGGCTGTAGGAACTGGGCGCCTGGCTACCCAGGGTCAACCGGTCTGCCACCACGGTCTCAGTCAACGACACCGACGGCGGGTAAAACCACGCCGCTGGCAAGTTCAGCGTTTCGGCAATAAAGTCTAGGTCGGGATCTTTCTCGGTGCCATTGATCGAGTTACCAATCGGCTTACCAAACCCAATATCCAGACCGGCGGCCTGGAGCTGCAGCCCAATACCCAGCAAAACCGCCGATTTACCGCTGTAGGCCTCGGTCGAACCAATCATCAAACGCTTCGCTGAACTGGGCACGCCGTAAGTCCTCCGTGGGGATAATGCACTGATAGCTTACATCTAGACCCCGGTATTGTAATGCGCACCCAGGTCAATTTAAGCCCATCAGTGGGCAAGACGTTCTTCCCATTTTGCCATCTGGAGGGGTGGTCTTTCTAGGCTCTCCAGATCGACAGAGCCTCTGGAAAGCCCCCTAGACCTTGCCTCCAGCCCTATTCTCGCTTAGCCACCGCCGCGTCCCTCACCCTATTCGTCCAACCGCAGCAGTTTGCGATAAAAGGCCTGGGAAAAATCTGCCGGATGTTTATGGCGCAGCGCCACGATCACATCAAACAAAAAATCGACGAATTCAAAGGTCGCCATGGTGATCTCGTAGCTGAAATCACTTTCGTCATCGAACTGCATGCGGCAGCGAGTCAAATCTGCGGGCAGTACCGACACGTTCCAGGTGGCTACAAAGTTAATGCTATCGCCCCCCTCAATCTGCCGTGCCCCCTCCAGGTTGCCCTGCTTATAGAGGGAAATGGCGTAGGGCAGAGCATTACGCTTATTGCCCTGGTAGTAGGGCATA
>JAIXUR010000381.1 GCA_027483425.1 Cyanobacteriota bacterium
AGGCTCAGCAACTGGGCATGGGCAAGTAGCCCCGACTCGCGAAACTGGTTTACCTGGGATTAAAGGCCGCTGGATGCTTGGCATCTGGCGGCTTTTGTGTAGTCAGGAGTTAGGAGTCAGGAGTCAGGAGGGGTGGTGCGGTAGACTTCTGATGTCTTGATTCAGGGAGAATGTCCTGTGTTGGGGAGATTTTTAGGAAACAAGATACCGCCTAGGCAGACTCTCTCTGGCTTTTCAAACACCCTCTAAGTCGGCATCTAGGGGGATCGTTTAGGCGTCAACCCAGGACAATTTGTCTCAATCTGTTCAAAATTAATGGTTTGCGGTGGCTACTGCGGCTAAAGTAGCTTTACTCCGCTCGGGTGTCATTGAGATCAAAACCTGGAATCTCTGCCCCGAGATTGGCGGTTTAGGCTAGAATCGCTGGCAGATTATGGCAGTAACGAAAGCAATGGCACAGGGCTTGAGACGGAGCAGCAGCACAGGGAGACAGTTTTTGGGGATACATGGCTTGAAACCGGGATCCGTGGCCTTGGGTTTATTCCTGGCTCCCCTGGCCGGGGTCTGGAGCCCCGCTCGGGCCCAGTTTCCACCCTGTCCGCCCCCGGCTGCGAATGAGTATCTGCTGCTGGTGCGCGGCAACACCGAGGCCGAGCGCACCCGGGTGGAAGATCTGCTGCCCTCGAGTAGCACCGTCATGGTCTGTGACTACTTGAACGATGCGGTAGTGCGGGCCGGAGGCTTTACGAATTTGGAGAATGCCAACGCCTGGGCCCAGTACATGACTGAGGTAGAGGGCTTCCAGGCCTTTGTGGCGCGTCCGGCGACTACCGCCACGCAGCCCCCGCCGCCAGGTGCTGGTACCACGCCGCCGACTCCGGGCAATCCCCCCGCCAGTGGCACGACGACTACGACCCCACCGACTACGACTCCGGCGACGAACCCGGCGACGAACCCGGCGACGATCGCGGGGCCAACGGCCTACGCTCCCCAGCCCCTGGGCACAGGCTTTGCCGTGCTGGTTGACTACCAGTACCAGCCAGACTATGCGATCGCCATTCAGCGCCAGGTGGGCCAGGCCGTCGGGCTCGCCGTGTATCGCCAGCGCTCCTACCTATTGATCGCCCAAAGCCCCGACATTGCTGGGGCGGCCTCCACCCTAGAGGTCCTCTCCAGCCTCAACATTCCGGGATTTATCGTCGATAGCCGAGAGGTGGTCATGCTAACGCCAGCGGTGGCGCTGACCGAGTAGTTGCTATAACCCCTGCCCCAATCCTGTCTGTCTACCCCCAATTTGTGAGGGTGGACAGACAGGGTTAGGTATTAATAGGCCGGGGCGGCCAGGCAGGAAATCATGACGCCCAGAATGGAGCCTGCAATCACCTGAAAGGGCGTATGGCCCAGCAGCTCCTTCAGGCGGTCTTCCCGAAACTCGGGCTTTTCTTGAAAAAGTTCGTCGATAATTTGGTTGAGCACCTTGGCCTGCTTGCCCGCGGCCTGGCGCACCCCCGCCGCGTCGTACATGACAATGATCGAAAAAATCGAGGTGGCGGCAAAGATCGGGCTAGACCATCCCAGGGTTTGACCAATGCCGCAGGCGAGGGCCGTCACCAGGGCCGAGTGGGCGCTGGGCATGCCGCCGGTCTCGACCATTACCCGCAGGTTGAGTTTGCGGTGGCGCACCAGTTCAATGATCGCCTTCAGCCCCTGGGCGGTAAAACAGGCCACCAGAGCCACGATCAGCACGGCATTGTTGAAAATATCGCTAAAAGTATCCATCGGCTCAGGCAAACCCTAGTAGGTACGGGCAACAATATAGTCGGCGATCGCCAGGAGAGGCCGGCGTAGTTCCCCAAACCCGGCCAGGCTCGCTTTGGCGGCTTCAATTAGCTGCTCAGCCTGGCAACGCGACTCCTCTAGCCCCCACAGGCTGGGGTAGGTCACTTTCTGGGCGGTGATGTCTTTGCCCACCGATTTACCCAGGGTCTCGGGGGTGGAGGTGATGTCGAGAATGTCGTCCACAATTTGAAAGGCTAGACCAATGCGCTGGGCGTACTGACGCAGGGTGTCTAGCTCGGCTTCGCTGGCCCCGGCCAGGATGGCCCCAGAGGTAACTGAAATTTCGAGCAGCGCAGCCGTCTTATGATTGTGGATGTAGTTGAGGGTTTCTAGGGTCACGTCGGGGTTGCCCTCGCTGGCGAGATCGACAATTTGCCCCCCCACTAAGCCTTCGCCTCCCACGGCTTTACCGAGCCCGGCAATCACCCGCAGCACCCGCTCTGGAGTCGCTCCCTGGGTTTGGGTGGCGACATGCTCAAAGGCGTAGGTCAGGAGGGCATCACCGGCCAAAATGGACACGCCCTCGCCGTAGACCTTGTGGTTGGTGAGACGGCCCCGGCGGTAGTCATCGTTATCCATGGCGGGCAGATCGTCGTGGATCAGCGACATGGTGTGGATCATCTCTAGGGCGCAGGCGGTGGGTATGGCCACCCCAGGGCTACCTCCCACCAGCTCGCAACTGGCCAGGCAAAGAATGGGGCGTAGACGCTTGCCCCCCGCCAACAGTGAATAGCGCATGGCCTCGTAGAGGGTCTCAGGGTAGCGCAGGGCTAGAGCCTGGTCGAGGGCCGCTTCTACCTGGGCGCGACGCTCCGCCAGGTAGGCCTTGAGGTCAAAGGGGTTGATCGGGGTCGGTTTGGAATCGAGGGAGTTGGTTTGCACCATGGCGGCAACAGGCAGTTTGAAAACAGAGCGGAAAACAGGTGTGAACTCAGCTAGCCCCACGGAGCTAGATGCTTAGATTACAGGCGGCTACGGTAGCTGGTGACGGTGTTCTCCAGCAGCATAGCCACCGTCATGGGGCCAACCCCCCCCGGCACCGGAGTAATGGCCCCTGCCACCGGTTCAACCGAGGCAAAGTCCACATCTCCCACCAGCCGGGCTGAGCCATCGGGCTGCTCGACCCGATTAATGCCCACATCAATGACGACGCTACCGGGCTTAATATCGGCAACGGTAACCATACCGGGGCGGCCCACTGCCGCCACTAGAATATCAGCTTGCCGCATCAGCGCGGACAAATTTGGGGTGCGAGAGTGGGCTACGGTAACCGTGGCGTTGGCCTCGAGTAGCATCAAGGCCATGGGCTTGCCCACCAGAATGCTGCGCCCCACCACCACCGCGCTGGCCCCAGCCGGGTCGATACCGGCGGTAGACAGCAGCCGCATAACGCCGTAGGGGGTGCAGCTGCGTAGACCCGGTTCCCCCCGCACCAGCCGCCCCAGGTTGATGGGGTGGAGGCCGTCAACATCTTTGTCAGGGTCGATGGCCAGCAGCAGGGCCACGGCATCGAGGTGATCGGGCAGGGGCAGCTGCACCAGGATGCCATCTACCAGGTGGTCGGCGTTGAGCTGTTGAATCAGGGCGGCTACCTCTGATTGGGCGACGGTGGCGGGCAGATGCTGGCCGTAGGAGACCATGCCCACCCGGCTACAGGCCCGCTCTTTGTTGCGCACGTAGGCCGCGCTGGCCGGGTTATCGCCCACCATGATCACCGCCAACCCTGGGGGTCGGTGCCCCTGGGCCGTAAGCGCCTGAATAGTGGTGGCCAGATCAGCTTGAATTTGGCTGGCCAGGGTTTTGCCGTCGAGCAGTTGGGTCATGGCTGGGGTGCGCTAACCTGTATCTCGGACTGGGTTGCGTCGGCAGCCTGGGTAACAGGTTGGCCTGAGGTCAAGGATGGGACGCTTTTCCAGTGTCTCAGATTTTACTCCTCTGGGAGCCTGCGATCGCCGCTAAGTCTTGCTATTACCTGCTGTAATCAGCCTCTATGAACGTCTTAAATCGCCGTTTCACCTACTGTTTTACCTACTGCGGAGTGGTGGGGCTAGCCCTGGTGGCGGTGACCAGCTGCGGCGCCACTGTCGAGGCCACGGTGGGCTATACCCTCCGCGATCGCCTCAGCCGCTGGCCGGGGCTAGCCTGGCTCGACCCCGTGACGCCGATTGCCGCCGTCAGCCAGAACCGGGGCGCTACGGTGTATCTGGCGGGTACCGTCGAGCGTCAGCTGTCCCTGGTGGACCAGGGACTCTACGAATTGGCGGATAACTCGGGTTCGATCTGGGTGCTCAGCGCGGAGGCCCCGCCCCCGGTGGATGCTTCGGTGGCCCTGCGGGCCACCATTCAATACGAGCAAATTTTGCTCCAGGGGCAGGACATTGGCGAGTACTACGCCGAAGAATTAGAGCGTTTACCCTCGGAATAGCCTCTGGAATCCCCCTGTTATCGTCCAGAAGATTTCCGTAATTGCTCGATGGCGTTCTTTCGCCGTTGCAGGGGCGTGGAAAATGGTAGTCTCTTAGAAATGCTGTGTATAGACATTCATACTGGTAGGAGAGGATTAGGTTAAATGAAACAACTGGTTGGCCTACTTGTTGCGCTGGCAGTGCTGTTTGGTTGGGTCAGTGGCCCGGCTATGGCGCAGCCCATCTCTGGGGCAGACCTTCTGAACGCCCCCCTTGAGGCCATGGCATGGCTGGCAGAAGCTGCCCCCAAAAATGCGGTAGACGCCAAGCTGGGAACTGAATACGGGGCTAAACTCGACCTGAACAATGCCAACGTACAGAATTTTAGAAAGTTTCCGGGGCTGTATCCCACCCTGGCTCGCAAAATTCTGCTAAATGCGCCCTACGATTCTGTTGAAGATGTGCTTGACCTCCCAGGTCTGAGCGAACAACAGCTCAGTATTCTGAAGGTTAACCTGGACAATTTCACCGTTACCGTGACGGATCCTGCCCTGGTGGAAGGGGCCGATCGCTTTAACAACGGCGTTTATAAATAAGTAGGTCTGAGGTTTCCCCTCGGTCACGCTTAGCAGCCCTGGTCTGTCAGGTTGGTCTTGTCGACTGATTCTGGTTGGCCAGGGTTTTTAGTCGTTAACCTGTGGCATCACCCGTTGGATTTGCCCTTTGGATTTATGGGAGTCGTCCTTGACCCAGCCTGATTTAGCCTCGCCTGCCTCGCCCTCGGACCTTGGTTTTGACCCGTCGGGCTTTGACGTACTGGTGATTGGGGGAGGGGCCGCCGGGCTCTATGCCGCGCTGTCGATGCCATCCCAGTGGCGGATTGGGCTGATCACGAAAGACACGTTGTCAATCTCTGCCAGCGACTGGGCCCAGGGGGGGATTGCGGCGGCCATGGGGACTGACGACACCGTGGCCCTCCATGTCGCCGATACCCTAGGGGCGGGGGCCGGGTTGTGCGATCGCCAAGCCGTAGAACACCTGGCTAGCCTAGCGGCCCCCTGCATTGAGCGCTTGGTCGATCTGGGGGTAGCCTTCGATCGCACCGAAGGCCAGCTGGCCATGACCCTGGAGGCCGCCCACTCCCGTCGTCGGGTGCTGCATGCCGCCGATACCACGGGGCGGGCGATCGTCTCGATCCTGGCGGAGGCGGTGCTCCAACGACCCAACATCACAGTCTTCGAACGGGCCTTTGCCCTCGATCTATGGATGGCGGCCGGGCAATGCCGGGGGGCCCTGGTGGCCCACGATCATCAGCTTCGCTGGCTGGCGGCCCAGGCGACGGTATTGGCCACGGGGGGCGGCGGCCAGGTCTATGCCCAAACCACCAACCCCGCCGCCAGCACCGGGGATGGGGTCGCGATGGCCTGGCGGGCCGGAGCCCAGCTGAGGGATCTCGAATTTGTGCAGTTTCACCCCACGGCGCTGGCCCAGCCGGGAGCACCGCCCTTTTTAATCAGCGAGGCGGTGCGGGGGGAGGGGGCCCACCTGGTAGATAGCCAGGGCGATCGCTTTGCCTACGACTACCACCCCGACGGTGAACTGGCTCCTCGGGATGTGGTGAGTCGGGCCATTTTTCACCACCTGCAAAAAACGGGGGAGGGCCAGGTGTGGCTCGACATGCGCCCGATTCCGCCCGATCGATTGCAGTACCGGTTTCCCAATATTTTGCGAGTCTGCCGCACCTGGGGCCTCGACCCATTGACCGAGCCCGTGCCCGTGTCTCCGGCGGCCCACTACTGGATGGGGGGCATTACTACCGATCTCCACAGCCAGACGACGGTGCCGGGCCTCTACGCCGTGGGCGAAAACGCCAGTACGGGCGTCCATGGGGCCAACCGCCTGGCCAGCAATTCGCTGCTGGAGTGCCTGGTCTACGGGGCTGAGCTGGCCAACCTACCCCTGCAAGCGGGCCAGGATTGGGGCCAGGATGCCGCCCAGAAGGCCCTGGCTCTCGATGATGCTGTCTTGCTTTGGGCTCAGGAGCAGGCAGCGGATGCCCTGGCCACCCTCGATCGGCAGCGGGAACAGCTGACCCAACTGATGTGGGCGGCGGCGGCCATTAGCCGGGATCAGGCGGGGTTAGAGGGGGCGATCGCCACCCTAGCGGCCTGGCGCACCGAGTGGCAGCAGCATCCTCTCCAACGGCTCAAAACCCTGCCGCCTGGCGCGGTCAGTCAGTTGCCAAAGCCGTTAGGCTGGCCCCTGATACGGGCCTGGGGTGAACTGGCCAACCTCTACGACATTGCCTGGTTGATCCTTAACAGCGCCGCCTTCCGCACCGAAAGCCGGGGCGGCCACTTTCGCCAAGACTACCCCGCCACTAGCCCCGAGTGGCAGATGCATACGGTGGTTGAGGGCGATCGCTGGCAGAAATCCTCTCCCATCAGCGGATAGATCTCTTCCCCGTCCGAGGTCGGGCAGACACAGGGGTCTGCCCCTACCCACCCCCTACCTCCGCCTAGTCTGTCTAACGGCTTTCCGTTTAGATTTAGCCTTGCGTTTCGACCTCCCTCGCGTTCCCTTGGTGGCTGAGGATAGCCAGTCGGCCACGTAGTGGCTGAGGGCACCCAGCTCTAGGCCCACCACCAGGGCCAGCCACCAGGGCCAGTAGGTCACTAAGACCCAGCCTAGCCCGTCGACTAATTCTCCCCAGGTGAGGGCGGTGCGCTGGGCGCTGTTGAGCAGATCGACCACAAGGAGGCCGCCCAGGCTGAGCCATAGGGAGATGTACAAAACCCGAACCACGGTGCCGATGATCGGCCCGTGGGACCACCGCGATCGGTGGCGCATGCTGCCTCGATAGGGAAGCCAGATCCACCGGAACCAGCCCCAGCGTTTGTACTGCACCGAGTGAATATCTAAATCGGGGCCCAGTACCCAGCCGCCGAGCAAAAACCCTAGGCAGACTACGGTGGTGAGCCAGCCGCTGAGGGTGAGGCGAAGGGTAACCAAAACCACCAGGGGTAAGGCCCAGAGGGTGATGCGATCGTGGGTGCGGCCTGAGGACATGGCACAGATGTACCAGGATTTTGCGATCGTGGCAAG
>JAIXUR010000360.1 GCA_027483425.1 Cyanobacteriota bacterium
CCCTTGATAACCGCTTCACCGCCCTGAACGGCCAGGTCGGTACCCTAGACAATCGCTTCACCACGCTGAATGGCCAGGTCGGTGGCCTGGAGAGAAACCTGGGTACCCTCACCCGCGTGTCGAGCGATCGCATCTCGGGGTTAGAAAACTCCATTAGCCGGGTTGGCAACAATGTTTTGTCCCTTCGCACAGACCTGAACCGTTAGCCATGGCCTTTTCCCTCGGTACCTATACTTTAGATCTGGCGCCGGGCCAGCCGCCCCGGCGCAGTTTTCGCCGTCTATGGCCCCTAGACCTGCCGCCCAGTCCCCAGGGGCTCCGGGTTGCCCCAGAGACCCAGCTCCAGGCCGAGTTCCTGTCCCTGACCTTTAACGCTCTGGCCCCAGGTGCTCCGGTCGTCGCCAGCCGAGCCAATCAGGGTGACGGTGTCCGGATTACGTTAGAGCTGCCCCTACGGCTGCACCGGGTGGTCTTTACCCCTGGGGTGACCGGCCCCATTACCGTTCATCGGGTAGATGGGAGTGCGATCGCAGAGCAGCCCACCACCAGTGCCTCGGTTAACGGCGGCCAAATTACCCTGACCGACACCTTTGTCGATCGACAATTTATCCTGAAACGCGCGGGCGGCACCCTAACCATTGGAGCCATTACCGAGCTGTGGGTGATCAGCTACCCCAGCACCCCTCGGTTCGGCCTCCTGGATCAGGCCCCATCGCCAGGGACGGTGCTGCCGCTCTGGCAGGCCCCAGGGCAGCTTACCGTCAGCAACGCCCAGAGCCGATTGGCCCTGGCCGCCGCCGCCTTTCAACCCCTAGAGCGGTTTTTGGCTGGGCAGGCTCTCCCTACCCTCACCCTGGTGGCCGAGTCCGATGCCCCCTGTCGGTTTCAGCTCAGCCGCGCTGACCTGAGCTATCGCCTCACCTACCAGGGGTTCTCTCCCACGGCGGCGGCACCGGCTAAACAGGTCCTGCGCTTTCAGGGGAGTGACCTGGGCCCCCAGTCTTTGCCCCTCACCTTGCCCCCCCAGGTGCGGGCGGCCTCATTGTCCCTCAGCCTCAGCCTAGGTACGCAGCAGCAGCCCGCTGACTCCCTAGCCCCTGTTCCCCCCTCATTGCCCAGCCAGCGTCAGGGGGTGGAGCTTCAGCCCCAGCAGTGGGGCGGGCTCCGGTTTACGCCCCCAGCGGCGACCCGATGCAGCGGGGTGGCCCTGGGGCTACTGCTGCTGCGATCGGCCTCTACGCTCACGGTCGAGCTGCATGCCGACGAATCGGGTCTGCCTGGTGAGGCGATCGCCCAGGCCACCTTAAACGCCCAGGCCCAGGCCCAGCCCCAATGGCTCACCGCCCGCTTTCCCAGCCCCGTCGTGCTCTACGGTCAGCCCTACTGGCTGCTCGTCCAGGCCCGTGAACCCGCCCTGTGGTTGACCCAGCCTGGAGACGAAGAGGTCTTTTTGCTGGAGCGCCCCCCCCAAACCCCCTGGGCGACCCGCCAGCGCTACCCCCAAACCCAGGCGCTACATCAGCTGGTGTCGCCGGTTAGCCCCGTTGAGCCAGGGGACTCTGTTCCGGCTGGCCCCCATCCCGCCCTTGCGCTCCAGATCGCCAATGTCACCCTACCCACCGTGGCAGCAGGCGGACGCGATCGCCTCGCGGTTGATTTAATGGCTGGGCTGCCACCCACCAGCAGCGGATCAACGGTTACCCTCACCGTTTCCACGACCACCCCTGGCCTCGTGACGATCTACGCGCCGACGATTGAGTATGAGCCCTAATACCAAATCCGAGTCATATAACCCCGATTACAAAAAGGCCAATCCGTAGGGGCGAATGGCATTCGCCCTAAACCATTTCGGGGGTAGCCAGGTCGGATTTTGTATGACTTGCCTTCTGGCCCAGAAACCGGGTTTCTGTACCGACGTTCTAGGACAACTTCTGGAAAATAGTTGCCCCAACGGTGGGCAGTGCCCACCCTAAAACGACTATTGGGAAACGATTGGTCAGAGAGAGTCGCCTTAGGCCTCTCGGGCCAGCAGCGGGTCACCTGGAATAGCAATCAGCCCATCTTTATAGATGTGGATCAATTTGCGCTGGCGCAGCTTACCCATCAGGCGGGTGACGGTGACTCGGGTGGAGCCGATAGCGCTGCCAATTTGAGCATGGGTGAGGGACCAGGGTAGGTAGTAGCCTGCCTCGTAGGGTTCACCAAATTCTTCGATCAGCAGGGTCAAAAACCCCAGCAGGCGATCAATGGTGCGCCGCTGACCCAGCGTACTGAGCCACAGCAGCTTGCGCTGGTGCTGGTAACGAAAGGCGTCGAGCACCTCGCGCCGAAAGTGGGGCCAGTTGTCGAGATCGCTCCAGTACAGCCAGATCACCGTGGTCTGGTCGATGTGGGCAAAGCTTTGCAGCACGAATGGCGACTGCGCCACGATTTCAAAGGGTTGCCCGGCCCCCACAAAGCCCAAAAAGGCCTCTTCACTCAGCCCTAGGGCTAGGGAGGCAGAGCCATCGTCGTCGCTGACATCAAAATCGGGATCTGGCTCGCCACTACTCACGTCTTGGGCGGAGCCCACCAAACGCACGGCACCGCGTTCTACCAAATAGAGCAACCCAGACCGAGTGGGAATGCGCTCGTCTTTGTTGAACATCCTGGCGCGATAGTGGGCATGGGCCCAGTCAGTAATGCGCTGCCAGGTCAGGAAGGGTCGGGCATTGTCGGAACTAGGAGATGATTGCATAGTAAGCAATAGCCGAATGAAGCAGTACAGACCATGACCGAAGTGGTAGACGCTGGGTTGAGATGCGATCGCTCAGAGGGTGTTTGAAAAGCCAAGGATCGTCTCAGACTATACCTTTGGAGTAGGCTAATGTCTTCAAAATTCAGTCTGTTTGCTGGCTCTTAGCGGCAGACTATACCTGGGACAACCCTTTTCAAACACCCTCTCAGACCAATAGTAACCTCAAATAATTTATGAAGTTTGTGTGAACCATCCAATACTAATACAGAGAACCCGTAATTTCCCGTAGTTTCTTGGCTGATCTGTAGACCCGTGGGCATAGTTTAGCCTGCCTGCCCTGGTTTGTCCCCTGACCTCGAGCCCCCTTTCAGCGGCAACGGTGGAAATCCTGTATCGCTTGCTACAACTTGGTTTTAGAGGGGCGATCGCGCATCCGTCGCTCAGGGGTGTCACCCCTATAAGAAAAACTGTTCATTCAACTGGCCATTAGGGGGTGACATTTCCCGACACTAGCCCTATAGTTATGAATGTGTGAGGAGCGAACCAGAAGAGATGCCGAGACGAAACACGGCCAGTCGTCGGCATCTCTTTTGTTTTGTAGGCTCTTGACCAAGATTTATCCAGTTGGCTACGTTTATCGCTTCACCCCAGCGCAGCCTGCTCAGAAGAGCATTTACGAAGACTCTCCAGAAAGAAAAAGATACCCCCGCAGGGGCCCAGGGCCTGCGCCCTTGAGAAGAAGCAGAACTCTCGGGTGTTTTCGCGGCCAGAATTGTCCTATGGCCGTATTGGCGGCCGCGATGGTGGGTAGCCCCAATGGGTGGTAGCCATACTGTATCGGTGCTCTAGGCCGACGGCAGGGAATAGGGATTGGCCAAAATTTCTCTCAGCACCTTGGCCACGGCCTGGGGCTGCTCTAGCATCGCCAAATGCCCGCAATTTTCCAGTTCAATCACAGGGGTCTGTCCCTGGCTCGAGGCTGCCAAGTAGCCCGCCAGGTGGTTGACATAGCGAATATTCATCACCTGATCTTGGCGACCCGCGACAAAATACACCGGCTGCTGGAGCGCGGCTACCAGCTGAGGTAACAGGTGGACTTCCGCCTCGGTCGTGGATTCTAGCAAGCTCCCTAAAGCCGCCTCGGGGGCTGCCTGCAATAGATCGAGGCAGCGATCGCGGCCCCAGCGGTAGGCCAGGGGCTGGTGTACCATCATGCGGGTCAGCAGCAGGGGGAGCAGGGGGAGGCGGCCCAGCCAGGGAGAGCGCCACTGCACAATTGACTGACCCGCTTGCCGAAACTGCTGAAACTCTCGCTCCAGATAGATGCCGCCGCCCGAGTTGAGGCACACGACCCCCTGAACCAGGTCTGGAAAGCAGTGGGCCATCCATAGGGCTACGCTGCCCCCCAGGGAGTGACCCACGAGCCATACTGGCCCCAGGTTGAGCTGACCCAGCAGCGCCGCTAAATCTCGACTGTAGGCCCCCAGCCCGTAGGGTGAGGTCGACGCCCCCAGGGCCGTAGCGGCGGCGGGCACCCCAGGACTATGGCCCTCGAGGTGGTAGCGAGACTCGCCAAACCCCCGCAGATCGTAGACCAGGCAGGGATGATCAGGGCTCAGTCGATCGACGATCGGCTGCCAATACCGATGGCTTAGCAGCCAACCGTGAATAAAAACCAGGGGAGGCTTAGATCCCTCCGTTGTCAGCTGGTAGTAATGGGGTACACCAAAAACAGAGGTAGTGGCCATAGCTCGATCCTACCCTAGCCCATGAGGCGGTAGCGCATACCCTCGGCAATTTTCTGGCCCAAATAATCTGGAATTAGGTTGCCGTTGGGGCCGAGCAGATAGAGAATAAGACGCGTGCGCCCCCGCCACACCAGCAGATTGGCGTTGACCACCAGAAGATCTTCTTGCCAGATGGCGTACATCACCTTATAAAACAGGCCGGGCTGGTTGTCGGCCTCAATCAGCAGAGCCGGTAGGTGAAACACTGGATCGATGTAGAAATCGGTTGTGACCCGCTCTAGGCCCGCATTCAGGTTGAACTCAACGCTCAGCATTTCTTCTACTTCAAAGGTCCCCGCCAGGGTGGCCTGGATGGCCCGACAGACACTGTCAGTGGTCTTCGGGCTCAGGGCTTTACCATCTCGAGACACCAACAGCTTAATAAATACCAGCGTGGGCGGATAAATCTGACCGTAGAGGCTGAGGTTATGGATGGTCAGGCCATAGGCCGCCAGGACACCAAAAATATCGCTGAGCAAAAACGACTGGTTACGGTACACAAAGTGCAGAGCGCTCTTGGTGCCCTCGGGCTTAATCGCAAGGACGGCTTGTTTTTGTTTGTACAGCCGGTAAGCCAAACGCAGGTTCTGCAGCTGAATCTCGCTACTGACAAACTGCTCATAGAATTGCGGAAAGGCCCGGTTGAAGCGCTTGAGTAGCTCAACTGCGGCGGGGTTTAAGCCAGCGGCCATGGTGGGAAGGGTGGAACTCCAGAGGTAGCGGTAGACCTAGAGGTCTGGGGGTTGATGGTCTTAAGCTTGCCCGGCGATCGCCAGGGATTAGCACCCAAGCTAACCCCGACTGAGGTAGCTGGTACAAATCTGAAGATGCCAGGGGCAGGGGGATTTTATGGGGATATACTATGAGACATAGTGTTCAGCCCTAAGTCTAGCCTTAGCCGCGACCAATGACTGCGGTTAGCGACTGCGTTTTTTGAGGCGTCGACTTATGTCACTGAATGTTGTGCCATTGCGTTATCAGACAGGGCCTGCATGGGTTTTTGGAAAAGTCTTTTTGTCGGATCGGATGGCACCGCCTCTGGGGAGACAACGCCAGGGAACACCGTCTTAGAGGCCCTGCCTGAACAAGGTGAAGGGTCAAGCATTGTATTTAGCACCGATCGCGATCTTGACCTCTACGAGCTAGAGGAGCTGTGCAACGCTGTGGGCTGGGCCCGGCGACCCATTCGCAAGGTTAAAAAGGCCATTCAGCACAGCTACCTGGTCGTGACCATGTGGGAGCACCGGGGGGCTCGCCGCCGCCTAGTGGGCTTTTCGCGGGCCACCTCTGACCACGCCTTTAACGCCACGATCTGGGATGTGGTGATTCACCCCGACTTTCAGGGCCGCGGACTGGGTAAAGAACTCATGCGTCAGCTGATTAAAAAACTGCGCAGTGAAGATATCAGCAATGTCACTCTATTTGCTGACCCCCAGGTGGTCGATTTTTACAAAGGATTGGGCTTTATGCCCGACCCAGAGGGTATCAAGGGCATGTTTTGGTACCCTGACTAGTGGTATCCGCCAGGTCAAACTCCTAGGAGCCTCTGGTCAAGACTTTCGCCTGCTGAATCCACAGGTTAACCTGGTCGGCGGTGGGGCAGAGGTCATTGCGCTGGAGGGTCGCGACATGGAGGCGGCGGAGTTGGGTGTAGAGTCTCTGAACCGAACATTCCGCCAGTTGCGGTACCGACATGATGCCAGCATGGAGCAACAGCCCATTGAACTGGCAGCCCACCCCGGCTACCCGAGCTAGATCGGCCAAAATGACCCACTTGGTAACGTAGCGCAGCGGCACCTGCATTTTTTGAGCTAGGGTTTGACGTCGTTCTACCGAGACCCCGTAGCGCTGTAGCTGGGCGGTGTTGGTGAGGCCCAGTTGGGCCATGCCCTGGGCGTGGGCTTGACTCAGCCCAGGCAGTTGGTGGAGAGGATAGGCTGAGGTAGCCATAGAAAATGGGTCTCGGTGAGGGGGACGTAAATTTGAGGGTCGGATCGGCTGTGCCAGTTCGGCAAAAAAGCAGGCTATACTAAGATACGACTGACTTAGGTCTACGGGATGTAGCGCAGCTTGGTAGCGCGCCTGCTTTGGGAGCAGGATGTCGCAGGTTCAAATCCTGTCATCCCGATTGTAGAGGCTTGGTTAACTATATTGATGGGTGGTTGACTGGCACAGGGCCAGTTCCCATCCCAGCCATAAGTTTGTAGTATCTATAGTCATTGCAGCGACAGTCATTGCAGCGACTTGAAGCGCAACCCTTTACTATCGCCTAGCGATTCAATACCCTATGAGTCACACATTGCCTAATTTTTTCCGTTCCCTGTCCCTCGCGGCGGCGCTGGTGAGTGGCAGCCTCCTGGCCGCGATCGGTGCCATTCCTCTCCCTGCCGCTGCCCTAGACGAGGAGTCTATTGTCTCTAAGCTAGAACAGGTGCCAGTTTTTATTATTCTCAACTCCGATGGCCAGCCCCTCACCGCTGAGGCCGAAGTCGACAATGAAGCCGTTAAAGTGCCAGTCGTCTTTCTGGATGGAGTCGCCGCATCGGAGTTCTTAACACGGGCGAGGGAGGAAGATCCGAGTGCCGATGTGGCCCTGGTGGATTTAGGCACCCTTTTTGAGGAAACCGTTTTAAGTGATGAGGCCAATGTGCCGCTGCTGTATCTGCCCATCGGTGCAGAACTAGCTGCCGCAACCCAGCTTGAGCCTGATTTTCAGGGCGTGCCCTTGTTTATTGCCCGCCAGGGAGAAGATGGCCCCTACCTAACCATTAACCAGGATGGGGAACCGTCGTTGCCCATGTTCTTTTCTCGCGATGATTTGCAGACCCTGCTGGACCGCTACGAGGAGTCTAACGGATCGACCGGTGACGATATCGTGGTGCAGGTACTTTCTCTAGAGTGGCTGCTATCGATGATGGTTGAGGGCAATGACCCGGCTCTGGATGCGCAATTGGCCCAGGTACGGCTGTTTCCCTCCACAGAAGTGCTGGACTATATTCGAGCCCAGGAGGCTAATCCTGCATCGGCTCCCGCTGCGCCGACTCCCTAGCGTTTCCGAGGCTAAGCGGTTGTAATGAACCAAAAAAGGGGCGCAGGTATCTGCGCCCCTTTTTTGGGTGTTTAATCCCAGTCTCTAGCTCAACAGTGCCTTGGCCCTGGCCACAAAGCCAGCGGCGGTGAGCCCATTGAGGGCCATAATTTGCCCCGCACTGGCGGTGGTTTCGCCCCGCTTCCAGGCAAAGGTATCGCGAGGGGCAGTGCTGCGCAGCATAATCGGCTCCAGCATAGCGCTGGAACCACCGGTAATGCCCAGCAGTCCATCGCCGCCGAAGAGGCGATCGAAGCCGTCATCATCGAGGAAACCGTTGTCGGCCTCGGCACACATATCCCAGGCGACGTCGGTGGGACGGTATAGCTGGCGCGGGTTCACCACGGAGACAATGCGGCTGCCAATACCCAGGCTAGCCAACTGCTCAGCCGCCTCAAACACGGGAATCAGCGTCATGTCGCCAATGACGGCGAACACGATGGTTTGGCTACCCGGAGTGGAGGCGAGTTCTACGGCCCCCTCGGCCAGGGCTTGGCGGGTTTGGGCGAAGCTGGTGTGAATGGGCAGGGGCGACTTGCTGGCAGTAATGGGGATACCCTTGTTGCGGGTGGCCAGGGCCCAGTCGTAGCAGACCTGAATGCTGTTGGCGTCGGTGGGGAAGAGGGGATAAATGTTGCCGTTGCGCATCATCCCGGCGAAGTAGTTTTCGACCTCGGGGCGCTGGTGGGTCCAGCCGTTGCGGCCCTGCTCGAGGGCCCCGGCGGTAAACAGGGCAATGGTGGAGGGGGTGGGGCGACGCAGCTCGGCCATGGCCTGGGTCACGGTCTGCCAGATCGGTAGACCATTGATGGCAAAGGATTCATAGGAGCACCAGAGAGTCCGCGCCCCGAAGAGGGCCTGGGCCGCAGCTAGACCCGCGCAGGCATCTTCACTGAGGGGCTCGTACACTTGGCCCTGGGGCTGTTGGAAGTAGGTGGCGTCGACCGTAGGGTGAATGATCTTGAGCGCCTGGTTGATGTTATTGATGCCCGAAGCGGCATTGCCGTCGGCGTTGGTGACGACAAACTGGGCGTCTTGCTGGCCCACGTAGCCCACCAGGGCCCCCATGGCGGTGGTGGACACCTGCTTATCGCCGCCGACTGGAAACTCGTTGAGGGGCAACGAGCCCAGATCGGCCAGGGGCAGCACGGATTCTGTGACCGCCGTCTGGGCGCCAGGGCCTCCCATGGAGCGCTCGTAGTTGGTGCGGACGAGTGCCCAGGCCTCGGGGTGCAGGGCGCGGGTGGTGAGGGCGCTGACAATGTAATCGCGTTCGAGGGAATCGCCGGGGTAGAGGTTGTGGGACTGAGCGCCGCGCTTGTGAACACCGGCCCCCTTTAGCTGCTTGACGATCAACACGGTGAGGGTGCCACCCAGGGCTAGTTTGGCGGCTTTGTCGGTGGCTTCGAGGACGGCCTGGGTAAAGGCAAACCGCTGGGGAAAGGAGAAGGCGGTGCTATCGACATAGTCCCCCGGCTGGCTGACATCGTCGAAATCCTTGGCATCGACCAGCACCACCTCCTGGAAGCCGTTGCCGCGCCAGTAGTCGATCATGGCCTGGTTAGACTTGGTGGAGACCATGCTGTGGTGCTCTTGGGAGTAGCCATTCCACACCAGGATGGGTAAGAAGTTGGTGACGGTGGGGTAAGCCGTGTTGAAGTGGCCGAAGCTGCTCATGATGTAGGGTTCGCCTAGGCCACCGTCACCGATGGTCACAGGAAACAGCACGCCGGGATGTAGTTTGGCCCCGGCCATGGCGAAGTGTTGCCCTTGACCTAGGGGGCCAGCGGGGGCCAGCAGACCGGGGATCTGCCCCGACAGGTGACCGAGTAAGCCGTGGGTTTCGCGGAAGCGATCGCACAGCTGCTGCACGGTCTCAATCCCCATCGCTTCTAGGGAGCGGTCTAAAAACACGTTGCTGTAGAAGCCTGGGGCGTGGTGGCCGACTTCGGTGACAATATTTTTGTAGCCCAGCATGACCAGGGCGGCGATCGCCTCGGTAATGCTGGCAAAACCGCCGGGGTGGCCCGATTCTTTGCTGGCGGTCACCTGTAGGGTGAGGTAGCGCAGGGCATCGGCGGCGAGCAGGGTTTGGTAGACCGCCGCTGGGTCGCTGGGGGAGGTGATGGCGGTTTGCCCAGGGGCGATCGCGGCGGCCTGCCCGTAGGCGGTAAACTCAGGCGGCAGCGCCCCAAAGTGCTGAATGCCCTCGCAAAAAGCTGGAATCGATTGCGTACTGGCCACCGTCATACTTAAACCCCCTTAACGAGCAAAAACGTCAGATCCTTGCCCTGGCTACGCTGGGGAGCAATCGGCCCAGCTCACAGGCGACTGTATACAACCGGCAAGGGTCTATGTAACCATCCTACACAGGGACGGGGCTACCCAGACAGCGGGCACTATTGCGATTCTAGGGGGGTGCGATTGCGGTGCAGCGATGGGATCCCTAACCCTAGGGGTGGAGGTCGTGAACCGCAGACTGGAGCAGCACCGGTAGCCAGCTCAGGGCTAGCCCCAACAGAGCTAGGCCTGACAGCCAGACAAAGGCCAGGGCGTCTTTAAACCCGGCAATCAGATTGTCGACTCGGGCCAGCAGCGACACGGCCACCAGCATCGAAAAGTAGGCAAACCACTGAAACTGGCTGACCGCAACCACCGCCAAGGAGGCCAGGGTTAAGGCCATGACAAAGTACCCCAGATCCGACTGAAACCCGATCAAAATTACCCGGCGAGCCTGGGGCCAGCCGAGGGTAATGAGCCATGTGCCGCCGATGGCCACAAGACCCATCAACACCCAGGTGGCCGGGGTGATCTTCAAATGATGCAAAAAACCACCGAAGGTCGTGTAGGCGATCACCAACAGGGCCCAGGAGAGCCAGTGCGTCTGAACCAGCGTGCGCAGTGAGTGGTCTTGTTGTTTCATGGCAATCTCCTCCGCGACGGGGACCTAGGGTCGTGACTGGGTGGGGGTGACAGGGGGTTACAAGTTAGTCGAAATAGCCTGTACCGGGCAGGTGGGTACGCACTGCTCACAGACGATGCAGCGCGATCGGGCAAAGGTGAGCCGGTAGGTTTGGGCATCGAGGGTGAGGGCGCGGGTGGGGCATACCCCCGTACAAAGGCCACAGTGGACGCAGAGGTCGTCGTTTACGACGATCTCGCCGCTGGCCCCAGACACCTCAATGCCTTGAACCTCTAACCAGTCGATGCCATCGTTGAGCTGGTCAATATCCCCAGACAGCTCCACGACCAGGGTCCCGACCTGGTTGGGGGCCACCTGGGCCCGAATAATGTTGGCGGCAATGTTAAAGTCTTTGGCGAGCCGATAGGTGATCGGCATGTGCACAGACCGCTTGGGAAAAATCAGCTTGACCCGTTTTTTCATGGCCGACTCTATAACCCCAATGCTTCTACACTAAAACCAGTGGTCTGCTTCCATCCTAACCGGAGACCCGGTTTGCCCATCACATTCTCAACCCCTAAATCCTCGGCAACCAGAATTCCTAGAAGGTTATCGTCCTATGCCAGAAACTGTGCCAGAAAACCCGTCAACCGCTGCGGGGCTATCGCCGAGCCGAGCCCGTAATCTGGTGGTGGCGATCGCCGCCGTGGTGCTATCGGTGGTGGTGGTTTTGGGAATTGGTACCCAATCGACGGTGCCCTCCCTGCCCGAGCTAGCGGCTAGTGCCGTGCCCTACGAGGTGGCCCAGACCAACGGCAAGCCGACGCTGCTAGAGTTTTACGCCAACTGGTGCACCAGTTGCCAGGCGATGGCCGGCGATATGGCGGAGCTGCGGGAAAACTACGGCGATCGCATCAACTTTGTCATGCTCAACATCGACAACAACACCTGGCTCCCGGAGATGCTGGCCTACCGAGTCGAGGGCATTCCCCACTTTGTCTATCTGGAGGCGACCGGCGACCCCATTGCCACCGCCGTGGGTGAACAACCCCGGCAAATTTTGGCCGAAAATTTAGACGCCCTGATCGCCCAGGCCCCCTTGCCCCACCGGCAGCTCCTAGGCCGCCAGTCAGAGGTGGACAGGGAGATCCTCTCCCGCCAGGCGGTGGTGAACGATGACCCCCGCAGCGTTCGCTTAAACAAAGTAAATAAAGCCCTGTAAGCAAAGCTTTCCCCACCTGCCATGACCCTCGCGTTTAGCCCAGCCAAAATCTATACCGCAGAGGAGTATCTGGCTCTAGAGGTAGAGTCTGATCGTCGCCATGAATATCGCCACGGAGAAATTGTACCGATGACTGGGGGCACCCCCGAGCACAACAAAATTGCCAGTGCGCTCAATGCCTTGCTCTGGTTTGCCCTGCGGGGAAAACCCTACAGTTTGTTTATCACCGATCAACGCCTCTGGATTCCAGCCCTGGATACCTATACCTATCCCGATGCCATGGTGATCGCTGACCCGGTAGACTTAAAGCCTGGCCGAAAAGACACGGTTACCAACCCGTTATTGCTAGCAGAGGTTTTGTCAGACTCTACCGAAAAATATGACCGAGGCGACAAGTTTGAAGCCTATCGCACCCTGTCGTCGCTGCAAGAGTACGTGCTGATCGATCAATATAGGCCCCATGTCGAGCAGTACGTCAAACAATCTGAGCATCAGTGGCTTTTTACCGAGTACAGCGGTTTAGAGGCCCGCGTGCCGCTGGCTTCAATACCCGTTGAGCTGGCGCTCACGGATCTCTACGAAGGTGTCATTAACGCCTAACTACCACCAGGGTCTCCTTGACCTGGACCCGCCGATGCTCTTGTCAACTATCCTCCCACCTTTGAACTGTCGGGTCACTGCCTCCGACTGCCCAACTGCTTGACCCAGTCGCAGGTTATTTTAGGTATAGTCCGGACTTTAGCGCGCCCCTGTTTCTCCGCTGACCGCGATCAACGCCATGACCCTAACTCTGACTGAAGCCTCTGTTTTAGAAGTGCTGCGCCCGGTGCAAGACCCGGAGCTGCAAAAGAGCCTGGTGGATCTCAATATGATCCGCCATGTGGCGATCGCAGAGGGCACCGTAAGCTTTACCCTGGTGCTGACGACCCCCGCTTGCCCCCTGCGGGAGTTTATTGTCGAAGACTGCGAACGGGCAGTGCGCACCCTGCCAGGGGTAGAGGCCGTCAAGGTCGACGTGACCGCCGAAACACCCCAGCAAAAGGCCCTGCCCGATCGCACCGGCATCAGCGGCGTTAAAAATATTATTGCGGTCTCTAGCGGCAAGGGCGGTGTCGGCAAAAGCACCGTGGCGGTGAACCTGGCGGTCTCCCTGGCCCAGGCGGGGGCTGCCGTGGGCCTGATCGATGCCGACATCTACGGCCCCAACGCCCCAATCATGATGGGTCTGAGCGAGGCCCAGGTGGTGGTGAAGCAGGGGGAGGTGCTCGAGCCCGCCTTTAACCACGGCGTCAAAATGGTGTCCATGGGCTTTTTAATTGACCGCGACCAGCCGGTGATCTGGCGGGGGCCCATGCTCAACGGCATCATTCGACAGTTTCTCTACCAGGTGGAGTGGGGCGACCTCGACTATTTAATTGTCGATCTGCCCCCCGGTACCGGTGATGCCCAGCTTACCCTGGCCCAGGCGGTGCCCATGGCCGGGGCGGTGATTGTCTCGACGCCGCAAGCCGTGGCGATCTCCGACGCTCGGCGGGGGTTGAAGATGTTCCAGCAGTTGCAGGTGCCGGTGCTGGGCATCGTTGAAAATATGAGCGTGTTTATTCCCCCCGATGCCCCCGACAAGCGCTACGACATCTTCGGCTCCGGCGGCGGCGAAACCTTGGCCCAGGAGCTGGGGCTGCCGGTGCTGGGCTGCATTCCGCTGGAGATGGCGGTGCGCGAGGGGGGCGACCTGGGCATTCCCATCGTGGTGCAACACCCCGACTCAGCCAGCGCCAAAGCCCTGCGAGCGATGGCCCAGCAGGTGGCGGCTAAGGTGTCTATGGCGGCCCTGGCCTAGGAGGGAGCGATGTTTATAACGGATATGCAAAAGCGCTGGCGATCGCTCGGGGCCGGCTGGCAGGGCCTTGATTGGGTGCTGCTGGCCCTGCCGGTGGCGCTGACCGGCTTTGGGGCGATCGTGATCTCCAGCACCCAGCGCAATATCCATACCGTGGCCTATGGTCTTAACCACGCTGTGCTGGGCTTGATTGGCCTAGGGTTGGCGCTGTGGATCGCCCGTAGCCGCTACGAGTATCTGCTTAGCTGGCAGTGGATTATCTACGGAGTGGTTAACCTGCTGCTGGTGGCGGTTATGTTTATTGGCACTGTGGGGGGTGGGGCCCAGAGTTGGCTGGGCATTGGTGGGTTTTACCTGCAGCCCTCGGAGTTTGCCAAGCTGAGCATCATTATTACCCTGGCCGCCATGCTGAGTGTGCGGGATGCCTCTACCCTGTGGGGAGTGGCCAGCGCCTTAACGGTCACGGCGTTGCCCTGGATCCTCGTGTTCATTCAGCCTGACCTGGGTACTTCGCTGGTGTTTGGGGCGATTACCCTGGCTATGCTCTACTGGGCCAACTGCAACCCTGGCTGGCTGGTGTTGTTTGTGTCGCCTCTGGTGGCGACGATTTTGTTTCACCTGGTGCTACCCGGTTGGCTCGGGTGGAGCCTGGCCATGGGGCTGATTGCCTGGTTTACCTTACCCTGGCGATGGTTTAGCACCGTGCTAGCGACCGCGATTAACCTGGTGTCGGGCAAGCTAGGGGATATGGTTTGGGGTTTGCTGAAAGATTATCAAAAAGACCGGCTGGTGCTGTTTCTTGACCCCGACAAAGACCCGCTGGGCGGTGGCTACCACCTGATTCAGTCGCGCATTGCCATTGGGGCGGGCCAGCTCTGGGGGCAGGGGTGGGGCCACGGCACCCAAACTCAGCTCAATTTTATTCCTGAGCAGCACACCGACTTTATCTTTTCGGCGGTGGGTGAAGAGTGGGGATTTGTCGGGTCCATGGTGGTGATTGTGGCCTACTGGCTGATCTGCTTTCGCCTGGTGATCATTGCCCAAAACGCTAAGGATGACTTTGGCTCGCTGCTGGTCATCGGCGTGCTGGCGATGATCGTGTTTCAGGTGTCGATCAATATTGGTATGACCATTGGTCTGGCACCGATTACGGGCATTCCCTTGCCCTGGCTGAGCTACGGGCGATCGGCACTGCTCACGAACTTTATTGCCCTGGGAATAGTGGAGTCGGTGGCTAACTTTCGCCATCGGCTGAAGTTTACGGATTAGGGCGATCGCCCCCCAACCCATCCTTTGCGCCCTATAGGCTCACCCGCAGCGATCATCGTCCTCAACATCCTAAGCGCTGCTGTCGCCAAAAAACTCGCCATGGACTTACCGTCGCTGATGCGCTATCAATCATGGATATTTTGCAAGACCTCGATCGGCTTAAAGCCAGACTAGATGTCCTGCGCCCCCTAGACCTCGACCTCCTCGAAAATCTACGGGACGTCTATACCGTTCGCCTCACCTACAACTCCAACGCCATCGAAGGCAATACCCTCACCGAATCCGAGACCCAAATCGTGATCGAAAAAGGGATAACGATTGGTGGCAAGCCCCTGCGAGATCATCTGGAAGCCATCAATCACGCGGAAGCGATCGCCTTTATTCGAGACCTGGCCACCACCATCACCCCCATCACCCCCTGGGAAATTCGCCAAACCCATAGCTTAATCTGTAAAGGCGACCGGCAGGCAGGTGCTTACCGCACCGTCAACGTTATGGCCGCAGGCACCAACTATCGCTACCCCGATGCTGTCAAAATCCCCGACCTCATGGCTGAATTTGGTGACTGGTTAGCGCAACCCTCTCCCAGTCACCCCGTCGAAATCGCCACAGAAATCCACGCTCGTTTAGTCACTATCCATCCCTTCACCGACGGCAACGGCAGAACCGCCCGCCTCTTAATGAATCTGCATCTATTGCGCATGGGGTATTCGATCGCCATTATTCCAGCGGTCGATCGAGCCACCTATATCGAAGCCGTCGTCGCTTGGCAAACCGGCAACCCTCAACCCCTGCTATTGCAAGTGGCAAACTGCGTCAAAGCATCCACCCTAGAGATTCTCAGCTTAGTGAATAATGGTGGCTGACTATACCGCTGGAAAAACCTACCAAATTCGGCTCATGCTCAAAACAAAACCGGGCATCACCTCATCACAAACGATCGAACTAGGCGACTCTAAAACTACTACTTCCTGCCCAGGACGGTAGACCTCAATCTGTTTGCTTTGAGGATCAATCAGCAACCCCAATCTCACTCCAAGCCGTCGATATTCCTGCATCTTCTCCTGCAACGGCTTCAAGTTATCCGTTGCAGACCGGAGCTCAATTACAAAATCAGGTACCACTGGGATAAACCCAACAATCTCAACCCCTTCCAGCCTCGACTTCTCAATCCAAGAAACATCCGGCGATAGCTTTCCGCCCCCCAGTGCTGTGAAGTCATAGCCCGTGGATGAATCAAATGCCCGACCCAAATTACTTCGTCGGTTCCAAATTCCAACATCGATCGCCAAATCTAGATTTCGCTCCCCACTTTCACCCCCTGTTGGAGCCATGACAATCAACTCACCATCTTTCGTTAGCTCAAGGCGTAGATCGGGATTATCAATACAAAGCTGATCGAAATATTCCGGCGTTACCGTTAGCTTCGCATGACTAACATTCAGCAGCAATGGTTCAACAGATCTGTCAGGAATTGTGGCAGTTTTCACAGAAACCTCCAAATAGTTAATGATTACCAAATTCGGCCCATGCTGAGGACAAAACTTGGCATCACCTCACCACAATCAACGGCATCCGGCGACTCTAACGTCTCTACCTCTTGCCCTGGCCGATAAATCTCCACTTGCCGATCCTTGGGGTTTATCAATAAGCCCAGTTTTACACCCAATCGTTGATATTCCTGCATCTTCTCCTGCAACGGCTTCAAGTTATCCGTTGCAGATCTTAGCTCAATC
>JAIXUR010000311.1 GCA_027483425.1 Cyanobacteriota bacterium
CAACTATAGCTAGCGCTACCGATAATTGAAACAGATGAAGGCTATTCATTTCTGCACTTAAAAACTGGCCTCTTGCCTGTGGCCATTAGTGCCAATAGGGATGTAAATTTTAACTTTAATTATAGTTTCGGTTACTCAGGTTGAGAGGTTATTTGAAAAGGGTTATCCCAGGTATAGTTTGTCGCCAAGGGGCCGCATTTAAGTAGACTAGAGCTATCCAGACGGCGTTGCCACCCTGTTGCCATAGCCACCCTCCCAGTAGCCAACCGCTACCGATGGGGAGGTGGTTGAACAGCAGCAGCAGGCGTGCCTGCGAGCTGAGCAAGAACGCCTCCGGGCCGAGCAGGCCGAAGCATCCCAACGGGCTGCTGTGCCTAGGCGACTCGCCATGGGGCTGAGCGTCGAGCAAGTCGCGGAGGCGCTGGCCCTGCCCCTGGAGATGGTCAGCGACTTAGGGGGGGGATTAGCGCCACCGATCGCGCTGAAATCAGGCATCATAAAGAAACGTAATAGTGTCTTTGTACCCTTTGGCGATCTATGGGCGACTTCAATATTCAGGCTCCCTTTGAACCCGCCGGAGACCAGCCCAAGGCGATCGCGGGCCTGACCCAATTTTTGCAAGACGGCACCAAGTATCAAACCCTGCTCGGGGCCACTGGCACCGGCAAAACCCACACCATTGCCCGCGTCATCGACAACATTGGCAAGCCCGCTCTAGTGCTGGCCCACAACAAAACCCTCGCCGCCCAGCTCTGCAATGAGCTGCGGGAGTTTTTTCCCGACAACGCGGTGGAGTACTTCATTAGCTACTACGACTACTACCAGCCTGAGGCCTACATTCCCACCACCGACACCTACATCGCCAAAACGGCGTCGATTAACGACGAGATCGACATGCTGCGCCACTCGGCCACCCGCTCCCTGTTTGAGCGGCGGGATGTGATCGTGGTCGCCTCGATCAGCTGCATCTACGGTCTGGGAATTCCGTCGGAGTACCTGAAGGCGTCGATTCCGCTGCAGGTGGGGATGGAGGTGAACCAGCGCCAGGTGCTGCGCGACTTGGCCTCGATTCAGTACGAGCGCAATGATCTAGACCTGGGCCGGGGTAAGTTTCGAGTCAAGGGCGACGTGCTAGAGATCGGCCCCGCCTACGAAGACCGGATCATTCGCATTGAGTTTTTTGGCGACGAAATCGACGCCGTGCGCTACGTCGACCCGATTACCGGGGCCACCCTGCAAAGCATGGAGGGGCTCAATATTTACCCCGCCAAGCACTTTGTCACCCCCGACGATCGCATTGACGAAGCCTGCCAGGCCATTAAAACCGAACTCGAGGAGCGCCTAGAGGAGCTGGAAAAAGAGGGGAAATTGCTGGAGGCCCAACGCCTAGAGCAGCGCACCCGCTACGACCTGGAGATGATTCGCGAAGTGGGCTACTGCAACGGGGTGGAAAACTACGCCCGCCACCTGGCCGGTCGCCAGGCTGGGTCGCCGCCGGAGTGCCTGCTCGACTACTTCCCCAAGGACTGGCTACTGGTGATCGATGAATCCCACGTCACCATTCCCCAGATTCACGGCATGTACAACGGCGATCGCAGCCGCAAAATGGTGCTGATCGACCACGGCTTTCGCCTGCCCAGCGCCGCCGACAACCGCCCCCTGAAGGCCGAAGAATTTTGGGACAAGGTGAACCAATGCATCTTTGTCTCCGCCACCCCCGGCACCTGGGAGATGGAGATCTCCGAAAATCACATCGTGGAGCAAATTATTCGCCCCACCGGGGTGCTCGACCCCGAGATCTATGTGCGCCCCACCGAGGGACAGATCGACGACCTGCTGGGGGAGGTGAGAGCACGAGCCCTGCGCCAGGAGCGGGTGCTGATCACTACCCTGACCAAGCGCATGGCCGAAGACCTGACCGAATACCTGGACGAGCACGGGGTGCGGGTGCGCTACCTGCACTCCGAAATTCACTCCATTGAGCGGATTGAAATTATCCAAGACCTGCGGGAGGGCCTCTACGACGTGCTGGTGGGGGTCAACCTGCTGCGGGAGGGGCTAGATTTGCCGGAGGTTTCCCTGGTGGCGATCTTGGATGCCGATAAGGAGGGCTTTTTGCGGGCCGAGCGATCGCTGATTCAGACCATTGGTCGAGCGGCTCGCCACGTCCAGGGCAAGGCTATTCTCTACGCCGATAACCTCACCAACAGCATGGAGAGGGCGATCAGCGAAACCGAGCGCCGTCGCGCCATTCAAACCGCCCACAACGAGGCCAATGGCATTACCCCCACATCGATTATTCGCCGCAACAGCAACTCCATTCTGTCGTTCCTAGAGACCTCACGCCGCCTCGCTGCCCACGAGCTGGAGGAGGTCTTTGAGCACAAAGACGAGCTGCCCCTGGACGAAATTCCTGAACTGATCGGCCAGATCGAAAAGCAAATGAAGGAGGCCGCCAAGAACCTCGACTTTGAAGAGGCGGCGAAGTACCGCGATCGCATCAAGCTCCTGCGCGATCAGCTGCTGGGTAAGCGATCCTAAGGTAATTTAGATAGTAGGTTTTGGCGGCTCTCTGACGACCCAGCACCCATGGTTCAAACCCAGTCCTCCACCCTCACCTTTGCTGACTATCTGGCCTACGCCGATGGCACCGATACCCGCTACGAACTGGTCAGGGGGCACCTCGTTGCCATGACTCCGCCAACCTGGAAGCATCTGCTCATTGCGCGCTACCTAGAGCGCCTTTTTGAGGCAGCTATCAATCAGAGCGGCGAAGATTGGATCGCGCTACAGGGCGCTGGACAGCAGGTTGATGATGAAACCTCCCGTCTCCCAGACGTTGTAGTTGTCTCGCTAGCGGCTATTGAAGGTGCGCAAGAACGCACCGCCATTTTGCAGGAAGCCGCCATTTTAGCGGTTGAAATCGTCAGTCCTAGCTCCGTTGCCGATGATTACCTGCACAAACTGGCAGAATACGAAGCCAAAGGCATTCTTGAATATTGGCTGGTTGACCCCCAGGCTCTTGGCGCAGCCCGCTACATTGGCCGTCCTAAACGGCCTGTGGTCTCTATCTACACCCTTGTCGATGGCGAATACAGCTCTCCCCTACGCTGTCGCGATCAGGAAACCGTTGAGTCAAGGGTTTTCCCTCAGCTACGGGTGACGGCCCAGGAGGTTTTTGAGGGGAAATCACTCTAATCCGTGGGGTTCAGCAGGGTCGGCAGCCAAACAAGATTATCCTCCAAGCCGGGTGGCCGTAGTCGAGTCTCTGCGCGGTCAGCTACTGGGTAAGCGATCGTAGAGAATCATCCATGGGAGATCGCCCAATGCCCGTGGTCAGGAACCGGGTTGCTGGGGTTGTTGCCTATGGGCGGGCTACCAACGCAGCAACCCGGTTCTGGGGGGATAAGGGGCTTACTCAATCAGCAGGGTTTTGGTCAGGATGAC
>JAIXUR010000515.1 GCA_027483425.1 Cyanobacteriota bacterium
CGCCGCGATCGGTGAGCCCATGGCCCTAGTGGAGGGTCAACTGGCGGAGGTGAAAGACAAGCTGACCCAGCTAGCGCAGCAGCACGACTCCATTCGCGACTATGCCTCTGGGCAACTGCGGGAAGAACTGCTGGCGATCGAGGCCGACACCTATGCCGAGTTCATTCGCGCCGGGCAGCTCAAAAATACGTTGACACCGCTGCTGGCCGAGGTGCTACCCGGTCCCGTGGGGGAAGGTCACTGATGGGAGGCAGGGTTTACGGCTTTGCCTTGAACCGCAGACCGTAGACCGCAGGCCGCAGACCTCACCCCACCGTGTCATCCTGGTACCAAATTTGCTCGTGCAGGGCTTCATTTTCTAAGCTCAGGGCCATGGCCTGCTGCTTGAGGCCGTCGCGTTCGGCGGCGATCGCTTGGCAACGGTACTTGAGGGTCGTTTGCTGATTAAACTGCTGCCCCAGTTCGGCACTGAGTTCAGTAATTTTTTGTCGCTGGGCCTCAATGATCGCCTTCAAGGCCACCGGGTCATCGTCCAGGGCCGGGGCCGCCATGGCCAACGCCAGGGCCCCATCCGAGGACGCATCCGTCGGTAATGATCCGCCCATGCCCCCAGTGCCCCCGGCACCATTGTTGACGTAGGACTGCATCCGGGCCAGGGTAACCTGGTGGCGGGTGAGGGTGTTGTCGAGGTGCTGAATGTGCTGCTGAGCCGCCTGGAGCTGGCTGCTGAGGCTAACGGTGAGCGATCGCGCGATCATCACCTCCGAGTTCAGATCAAACTCCTGGGTCGGGGCCCGACCGATCGCCAAGCCCTGGTAATGATTTTTAATCCGCACCAGGTAGTCTTGCACCTCGGCCTGGCCCTGGTAAATGCGCACTCGTAGCCGCTCAAGCTCGAGCTGCTGATCCGCCACCAGCCCCTTCACCCCGGCCAACAGCTGATCTAGCACCTGGCTCTGCCACTGGTGCTGAGCCTCGAGCTGCTGCTGCAGGTTGACAATAATTTTTTGCTGAACGTTTGAATATTCTTCCGTTTGCACCAGATGGGCCTGGAGCATTTGGTGGTTGGCCACCTGCTCTTGCATCTCGTCTAGGGAGGCCTTGGCTTGGTCAAGGGCCTGCTGGAGCAGACAGACCCGTTGAACCAGTTTGAAGTCCAGCGAACTTTCCTGGAACATGGATGAAACCGACGATGGGGAACTCAGGATAATAGACGTGTCGTGTAGATGTACTGTAGACGCGCTGTAGGTGGGCTCTTAAGGTGAAGATTACCCTAGCAGGCTCAGTCCTAAGACGGATGTCAGGGGTGTTACCAGGATCAGAGCCTACCGAAAAACTTTACACAGTCGGGAACCATAAATCGATTGGGGTCATCCCCCCTATAGGTGCCCCGGCCCTGGCTAGATGTCAACTTAGAATCCCAGAATCACCCACCAGAGACTGAGCCCCAGTACCCCCGTGCACCCCTGCTGTAGCCACCGTTGAGGGCCTGACTGGCGTTGGATTTTGGCGGTTAGCCACACCGACAGTATCACCCCCAACAGCAGGGTTGTCCCCTGTAAAAAGGCTATCACTGCTGGGTGGGCAACCCAAACCGGCAGATTTGCCCCTGAGGCCCCAAAGGTCGCTAAAGAAATGGGCAAAACACGCCCCCCCTCCCCCAGACCTAGGCGCAGGTAGTGGGCTAGGTTAGCGGCCCACACCAGGGGTAGATAACCGTAGGCCAATCGGACAATCGGGCGCGGGGACAGCCCCTGGGTGCGCCGCCAGATCCCTTGCAGCCCTTCTAGACTGAGGGGGGCCAGGGCGGGCAGGGCCAGGACGCCAAAGGACACCAGGCTGTGGCCTACCCAGGTATCCAGGGGGAGCTGGAGGCCAAAGTGGGCTTGGAGCGCCCTCTGGAGGTCGGGCAGGTGATGGAGATAGACGGCCCCCAGCAGCAAAAACATCAGGGCGACCTCGGCGGCGCGGGGCTGGTGGGTGGTCCAGAGCTCAATGCCCGGTGGCCGCAGATTGAGCTCAACCGAGCGGTGGGGGCAGGCTTTCAAACAGGTCATGCACAGGACGCAGTCGCGGTTGTCCTCGAGCTGGGCCGGGTGAGAATAGAGGGGACAACCGTTCGTCTCCTGGCCTTCGCCCTTGACGGGGCCGCCCTTGTAGCATTGGTAGGTGGTGCACTCCGCCGAACAGGTGCCCTGCTGGGCCCGCAACTCAGTCATCGAGAGCTTCGCAAACAGTCCGTTCATGCCGCCGATGGGGCACAGGTAGCGGCACCAAAACCGCCGCTCAAACAGGGCCGAAAAAATCATCGCCCCGGCGGTAATCAGCAGCAGCAGGCAGGCGGAGAGGTAGGCCGCATCCTCCAGGTGCCACACCTCTTCCCAGACCAAGATCAGGGTAAACAGGGCGAACATAAACCAGGCTCCCCAGCGCTCCGCCGCCTGGCGGGGCCAGCGCCTCAGCTGACCGGGGAACAGCCGCTGGGAAATGGCCTGGGTGACTTCGCCGTAGATCATAAAGGGGCACACCGAGCACCACAGCCGCCCCACAAAGGGGAACCCCAGCAAAATCAGGGGCCACCACCAGGCCCAAAATACGGTCAGCGCTACATTTTCGCTGCGGCGCTGGGGGCCAAACCAGAGGACCGCCACCACTCCCGCAAACAGGCCCAGGGTCAGGCCGTAGTTGATGCGATCGGGCCACCAGGGGCTGCGCAAAAACCGCCGCAGGTTGGGGTAGCGATTGAGCAAATTCAGCCGCAGCTGCTTCTTTTTGCTCTGGGCCGGCCAGATAATCTCTTCGGTAATTAAGCCGCCGCTAGACAGCTGGGTCGCTGCCCGCTCCACCAGATTTTCCAACTCCCTCAGGTTATTGGGAAAGTCGTAGGACTGCAGGCGGCGCAGGGCCTCGGGCGTCACCGTCAGGCGGCTGAGGCCCCGGCGACGGCACACTAGGGAGAGGTAGTAGTTGAGCCAGTCTTCTACATCTGCCTTGCGCACCCGCAGGGGAGGCACCTTAATGGTTGCGCCCACCAGCCCATCCAAGCGCGGTACCCCCTGCTCAGACAGCAGAATAATGCGGGCCTCAGCTGTCTCCAGGGGGCCGGTTTCCCCATTCCGACCCAGGGGTCGGTATTGCCCCGTCTCCAGCAGTTGGGCTATCGGTTCCATCAGGTCGGCATCCAGTTCTTTGGGGTTGTTGAGCACCAGGGTGCCCGATCCGAGGGCGGCCAATAACCCCAGCCTGCCCCCCACCCGGCCAAACAGATCGGCACCGCTGGCCTGGAGTTGACCGCAGTCGACTTTGATAATCGGCTGCCGCCGCTGCTCAGACCCAAAGTGAACCAGGGCGGCCAGGTTGTCTTTCTCCAGCCCCGGCTCGCCAAAGATCAACAGCGATCGCCGATGGTTAGCAGCGGCGCGAATTTCGGCCCGCAGGCGATCGCCGTAGCGACTCCGACCCACCACCCCCCGCTTAGCCCGCGCCACCAGGTAGGGGCGCAGCACCCCCTGGCGCTCTTGCTCGCGATCAAACTGAAACGACAGCCGCTTGACGGCCTCCACCAGCTGCCGCGTAAAGGTTTGTAGAATATCGGGGTGCAGCCGCACCAGGGCCTGAAATTGCTCCCGGTCGATCCGCCAGAGGGTGCTTTCGGTCAGGGTGCGAATGGTTTGCTCCGCGGGCTGGTCGAGCAGCAGGGCCTCCAGGTTGAGCACCGCGCCGGGCAAAAAGCTGACGCCCCCCACGGCGGCTTCCGTTTCAAGCTTGCCCTGCCAGACAATGTACAGCCCCTGGGGCGCTTGCCCCGCTTCGACCACAACGTCCCCAGCCGCCACGGTGATTACCTCCAGGCGGCGGGCCAGCGGTGCCAGGGTGGTGGCAGGCAGCAAACTGAGGGGGGTGCGCTCCTGCAAAAAGATCACCCGGTCAGATACAGTCATGGCAGCTCACCAACGGTAAACGGGATGTAGCCCCATGATGATGGCAAATGACCTCTGGGTACCCCTAGCATTACTCAGCTTAATCATTGCGGCGGCGGTGTACTTTAGCCGGGCGAAATAGGCTATTGCTGCCTGCGGGTGCGTTGCCAGTTAAACCAGTTCTCGGCCCAGTCGCGTCGCCAGGTGCCCGGCTGCCAGCGCTGTCGCTGCCACGCCTCCACCAGGCAGGGCACCATCGCCCCTAGACTAGGAGGCAGAGTGGGCAACCGCTCGAGCCGCTGGAGGGGAATGCGCTGGTGGATCGCCAGGGTCACGGTTTGGATCAGCTCCTCGGCCCCAGGGCCGCAGATGTGGGCTCCCAGCAGTTGCCCATTGCGGTGCACGATCCAGCGGCAAAAGCCGGTGATATCCCCCAAGCGGTGGGATTGCAGCACTGCGCCAAAGGGCACCTGCACCACCGTCGCCTCGCTGGCGTACCAGCGCTGGGCCTGGGTCACGGTGAGACCAATGCGGGCATAGCCTGGAGTAGTGGAGAGGAGGGCCGGGCGGTGCATCCAGGCAATCTTTCGCACGGGCAGGTAAAGAGCGTTACGCAGGGCAATGGCGACATCCTGGTGGTCGGTGGCCTCGGCCCAGTAGCCCCCGAGAGCCGGGCCACAGGCAAACACGCGGGGGTGGTCGGTAGCCAGACGGCCATTCACCGGCAGGGCAATGGTTACCCCCTGGGCCACCCTGGGCTGCACACCTAGGCTGGTAAGATTCAGCCCCTCTAGGGTGGGGTGGGGGGCTGTGGCCAAGATCAGCACTGGGCTGGTTAGGACATCACCATCGGCCAGGCTCAGTTTGAAGCCCTCTTGGCTATCCCTGTAATCAATCGCCCCGAGCTGCGTGCCGAGGCGCAGGGTGACCCCCGCCGCTTCTAGCAGCCCGGCGATAAAGGCCGAGATATCGGGGTCTTCGGTGGGCAGTAGGGTGTCGTCTTGGCTGACCAGGGTGGTGCGGGTACCCCACTGGGCCAGGGCTTGGGCCAGGGCGATCGCACCACTACTCCGCCCCAGCACGATCGCCGCCTCGGGCAGAGTCTCTAGCTCCAGCAGTGTATCGAGGGTGAGGTAGGGCGTGGCGGCCAGCCCCGGAATGGCGGGCACGGTGACCTCGGTACCGGGGGCCAGCAGATAGCCGCGCGATCGCAGCCGCCGAGTCGCCGTAGTCACCGCCAGCCTGGGACGCGGGCTAAACTGACCGGCCTCTAACACCAGGTCTACGCCGCTGGTGGCCAGCCAGTCGAGGCCGAGGTGGGGATAGGCGACGGCCTCTAGGGCCTTGACCCGGTGCTTCAGGCTCTCCCAGGGCAACGGCGATGGCGTCCCCCCCTGAGCCAAGGCCATCAGCAGGATCTGCCGCCGAATCTGCCGATCGACGGCACCAGGCGGCTCGACCAGGGCCACCCGCGCCCCTTCCCGCGCCGCCAGGGCCGCCGCCTCTCGCCCCTGCACCGTGCCGCCCAAAATTACTCCGTCATAGTCAACGGTCATGGTCTACCCGCCGCGTTTTCCCCCTGAGTGTAGCGCCAGGGGGATCGGGGAGACGGGGAAGTTACAGCGTTGGCTCTCCTCACCCACCCACCTAATATTTAGTCTGGATAAAGTTTCCCTCCCGTCCTGATGGGGCGCAGTCAGGCAGGTAAGATCTGAGGCAGAGCAGTATAGGCGCACTATGACAGCCACTACCTCAGCCCCCGCGTTGAGCACGCCCATGACCGATTTTTCCGAGTTTGCCCCGCCTGAGATCACCCGCGATCGCATCCTGGCCGCCATCGATATCGGCACCAACTCCATTCATATGGTGGTGGTTAAAATTCAGCCTGACCTCCCCGCCTTCAGCATTATCGATCGCGAAAAAGAAACCACCCGCCTGGGCAATTTCAACGAAGCGACCGGGGGGCTATCGGAGTCCGCCATGGCGCGGGCCATTACCGCCCTCAAGCGCTGCTGTGCGATCGCCACCAGCCTCCAGGCCGAAGACATCATTGCCGTCGCCACCAGTGCCGTGCGCGAGGCCAGCAACGGCCAAGCCTTTATCGAGCGGGTTTACAACGAAGTGGGCCTGGCCGTCAACCTGATTTCCGGCACCGAAGAAGCCCGCCGCATCTACCTCGGCGTACTGTCTGGGGTAGAGTTCAACGGTCAGCCCCACGCCATGATCGACATTGGTGGTGGCTCCACCGAGCTGATTTTGGGTACCGGTGAACCCCACCGCTACCTCAGCAGCACCAAGGTGGGGGCCGTGCGGCTGACGGCCCAGTTTGTCTCCACCAATCCGATCTCCGATCTGGAGTTTGCCTCCCTGCGGGCCTACGTACGGGGCATGCTAGAGCCCCCCACCGCCGCCCTGCGGCAGCACCTCCAGCCCCACGAACCCATGCGGCTGATGGGCACCTCCGGCACCATCGAGTGCCTAGCCACCCTAGTGGCGGCCCAGCGGTTGGGAATAGTGCCCGAGCCCCTCAATGGTTTCCAAATCACCTACGACGAGCTCTCTGAACTGGTCGAAACCCTCCGGCTGGCCACCTATGCAGAGCGGCTGGCCATGCCCGAAATGTCAGCTCGGCGGGCCGAGATTATTGTCGCCGGGGCGGTCATTCTCCACGAGGCCATGGGGTTGCTCAAGGCCGACAGCATTACCATCTGCGAGCGCGCCCTGCGGGAGGGGGTCGTCGTCGACTGGATGCTGAGCCACGGGCTGATCGAAGACCGGATGCAGTTTCAAAAATCGGTACGGCAGCGCAATGTGCTGAAAACCGCTAAGAAATACAAGGTGCATCTCGATCGCTCCCAGCGAGTGGCCCAGTTTGCCATGGATCTGTTTGATCAAACCCACGGCAGTCTGCACTCCTGGGGCAGCCTGGAGAAGGGGCTGCTCTGGGCCGCCGCCATTCTCCACAACTGCGGCCACTTTGTCAGCCACTCATCGCACCACAAACACTCCTATTATCTGATTCGCCACGGCGAACTGTTGGGCTACACCGAAACTGAGCTTGAGGTGATCGCCAACATCGCCCGCTACCATCGCAAAAGCGGCCCCAAGAAAAAGCATGAGAACTACGGCAACCTACCCACCCGCTACCACCGCCAGATGGTTACCCATCTCAGCGCCATCCTGCGCCTAGCGGTGGCTCTCGATCGCCGAGGCATTGGCGCTATCAAAAGCATCCACTGCCACTTTGATGCCGATGCTCACGTGCTGAATATGGCGGTCAAGGCCACCAACCCCGACGACGACTGTGCCTCAGAACTGTGGAACCTAAATTACAAAAAAGACTACTTTGAGCAGGTGTTTGAGGTAAAACTGCTGGCCCAGCTGGTGGCCTAATACTAAATCCCAGCTACATATCCCATATCTCCTACCTCGTAGGGAACATTGCACTGCAATGCCCCTACAAGCCGGGGGTATACAGATAGGATTTGGTATGAGACGCTCTTTGGCTGTTCAAACCACCTCTCAGGTGACGCCCCAGATGTGACTACCCCTTTTCCTCGTCAAAGCTTTAGTCTTTGCCAAAGTTTTCTTGAAGAAAACGAACTATGGCTATTAATTGGCTTTGAAAAAGACTTACTATGCCATCTGTAGGGAAAATCCAGCATCGATCCACAAGTTTAATCCGCCGAGACGCCCCCCGGCAGATTAAACCATGCAGTCCAGTCCATACCTTGTCTAACGAGAATGTTTGAAACGGGTATCTCCTGGTGCTATTAGCCCTAGAGTTCCCAAGAATGACCTGAGACCTAAGCCCCCTTGACATGCTTTCGCAGTCTAAAAGCAGACTCTCTCCAGCGTTTCAAACATCCTCTAGCTTAAAAATCGTAGCTTTTGAAATATCGCTGAAAAGATTGTTAGTCAGTCATGACAACTTTCACCAGCCTATCTTCAAAACTTCAGAGCTCAACACGGACGAGATTTAACCCAGAAACTATTCCTCAAGGGGTCGTCAATAATAATGACTTTTGTCAAGGCAGAACATTTACTTCAGGCATTTCAAGGGGGTGTAGTCGAGTTTGATAAGGTTGTTATCAACCGTGCGCACCTAAGCAGCAGCTTTCTTCCGTTTGTGAGCCTCGCAGAGGCTCACCTACAGCAGGCAGATTTTTGCCATGCTGTACTCCCTGGATCAAACCTACATCGAGCCTATTTAGTAGGCACAAACTTTGAACATGCCAACCTCCTGGGTGCTAATTTAAGCTCAGCCAACCTTAACCAGGCTAATTTAGATCATGCGCTCATAGCATCGGGAAACCTAGCCAGAACTATCTTGAGAGGAGCCAGCTTAGTAGGCGCGAGTTTAGCTAACGCAGATCTTTCCTTTTCAGATCTCAGGAATGCAAACCTGATTGGCGCTAGCTTACAGAAGACAGACTTGAGTGAGGCTAATCTTCTGGGAGCACGAATCTCTCCCAACACCCTCGATAATGCCATCTTAAAATCTACCATCATGCCAGATGGATATTGTTATTCAGGCGATTGGAAAAATTACAAAGCAAAGCCGTCTTCAGCCCATGCTTCAAATGCTATAGACATTGCTTGGAGCAATGAAGAAGGCTCTGAAAAGACCAATTCAGCTAGCTCTTTGCCACGTCGCAGAACTCAGAGTGTCAAGGCCTCACGACAGCTCAGTTCATCGATGAGATCTAAAGATAGTAGCGCTAGCCCGCAAAAAATTATCAGCTTTCGAGTGCATGAAAGTCATGCGGATCTGATTCTAGAAATTTTGGACAACTTCACCCCACAGGACAAGAATGGTATTATCTGTATTAATCATCTATTCTGATGATCTGGCTAGAATTTGTGTATCTCCCCCCTCAATTCCTTGCCGTTGGCGTACAGATTGACCTTGAGCCGTTGCCTGGGCCAATCAAGATTCCCGAAAGTAAGCTGACAGCCCTCTAGTACTCGATGGCAGAAATAGCTCACCTATTGGATGGAGCATGAGCCCTCGTGTCACACCGAATTCCTTTCCATCCTTCTGCCTTCTTACTTCTGCCTTTCTGTACTAGTCCCCATCGGCGATGGCCGGGTAGATGGGAGCCAGATCCGGCGATTCAGCGGGATTAGCCCTCGCTAGCTCAGGATCTGGGGCGAGGGGGCGGGTGGTTTCTCCTAGCTGGGGGCGATCGCTGGCGAAATCCCCCAGGTTCGCCTCACCCTCAGGCTGTGGCCGGGCCTCGGGTCCCAGGGAATCTCGCGACCGACTAGAAACCCTGGGCCGCGCTACGGCGGTCTGGGGTAAATCAGTCAATCCTGGGTTCAAAGCCTGGGACTGGTGGCGAGGCGGAGCGGGGGACTCCTCGGTCCAGGCTTGCCAGGCCGCCCTAGCGCCCGCTAAAAAGCTCTTGGTGCCGGTATTCAATCGCTGGGCTCCAGTCTGGGCCGTGGCCAGGGTCTGGTTCACCTGCTGCACCACCTGCCCAGCGCTCTGCACTCCTTCGGTGACATCGTCGGTCAGCTCGGTAATCTCGAGGCCGGTGAGGCGAATGGCCTCGAGGGTGGGCGGCAGCTCGCGGCCCAGGGTATCAAACAGCTTTTCGGCACTGCGGGCGGCCCGCCCCAACTCGCGAAAAGCTGGAATAGCCACCATCAGCACCGCCGTCAAACTGACGACCACCAGTAAAAACGACAGGGCTAGCCAAAACAGCGGGTCGGCCAAAATGGGTGCTCCTACTCCTACTCCTGGGCCGAGCCGTTGGCGGCCAGGGGCGAAGACTGGCTCAGATGTTCGTACTCTTGGCGACTGGCCACCTGGCCAGCGGCGATCGCCTCCCGCAGCCGGGTTAGGGTGTGTTCCCAATTTACCAAGGCCGTTTCAGAGAGGCGATCGGCCTGGAGGTAAATCGAGCTAGATAAATCTTCGACCAGCTCGGGCAAGGCATCAGCCGATTTTCTCAAAATGCGCCGGGTTTCGCGACCGGTGCGGGGGGCCATCAGCAGACCTGCCACGGCCCCCGCCGCGGCCCCCAGCATTAAACCACCGATAAATCCACCAGACTGGTTGTCGCTCATGGTGCTCTCTCTCTATGGATAACTCCGAGGCCAGCGGGCTCCCCGAAACTAAGGCAATCCTATCGTTTTTTAGCCCGCGCTACCTGAGCTCCGGAGCCCAGGCGGGACCGTTTCCCTAGACCCAGCCAGCGGCTGGCCGAGGGCAGCACACTGACGACGGCCAGCACCTGTTGCAGGCGTCGCAGCTGCAGGTGCAGCTGGGCGTAGCGCCCCCGCAGCCGGGCAGTACCGCTCTGCCCTAGCAAAATCGCCGGGGGAATCACCGCTGGGTTAAGGGTGCCGTGGGTATTGCGCTCCCAGATCACCAGGGAATCGGCCACGGCTCCTAAGGTTTTGCTCAAACGCCATAGCCGCCAGGCCACATAAAAGCAAAATAGCGCAATCACCAAATTCAGGCTAACAGCAACCGTAATCACAAGTTTCGACCTATCCTTTTAGCTGGCTA
>JAIXUR010000096.1 GCA_027483425.1 Cyanobacteriota bacterium
TAACGATGTGACTTGCATTCTGGCCGAGAAACCGGGTTTCTGTACCGACGTGCTAGCGACAGCTAAGGGGCTTTGGCACCAGGGTTACTGGTGTCCGCCGATCCGTTCTTGAAGCGATCCTTAGCGGTGGTGAAGGCGTCTTGCATGGCGGTTTGAATGCGTTGAGGGTCGGGCTTTTTGCCCCCCATCAGGTCGCCAAAGTAGACGCAGGCCCCTTCGCCCAGGGCCCAGGTGTAGGCGGCGGCCCAGGAGGCGGCTACCACGCTGCCAAAGCCGGGGATGAATTTGATCAACTCTCGCCCGACGGCCTGGGCAAAGAATCCGCCTGCGATCGCGCTAATCAACCCCCCCGCCTGGGCGGGGCTGAGGGTTTGGCCGTAGAGTTTTCCCAACAGAACCACCATGGACACCTGTAGCGCCGTCAGCACAGGCATCGTGGCAAAGGGCAGAGGGACTGCGGCTAAGGTCGCCGCCATGACCGCACAGGCAGAGATGTAGTGACGCCCCACATCTCGATAGAGGGCCCCGAGCTGATCGGTGGCCTCGGCTTGCTCGTCAAGCAGTCGGTAGAGGGCCTGGGCTTCGGCCTCCGGCAGCAGGTCGGCCAGGGCATCGCGCAGGGTGTCGAGGCCGTAAAACACTGGCTCAAAGCCGTCGCCTTCTAGGGTGAAGTCGATCAGTACCGTGCGGTCGACCAGGGCCTCAAAGTTGGCCTGAATGGCCTCAAAGGGGCGCGTTACCCCGGCGAGGGCAGGCGGGTAGGGGGGATGGTCGGCCTGGCCGGGGGGGTAGACCTCGTGGATCGAGGTCACCGCCAAGAGGCAGGGTATGGTGGGGAACTGTTGACGCAGGCGGGCTGCGATCTGCCGCAGGGTGTCGGTGGCAAAGTCGTTGATTTTGACGGTCAGAATTAAAATGCGCCCCTGGCTACGGCTGCGGCTCAGATCGGCGACCAGTTCAGCGATGATGGCGTCGGTGGCCTGGGCTATATCCCCCAGCCCGACGGTGTCGGTAAAAATGAGCAGCGGCAGCTCTTCGGAGGGATAGGCGTAGCGCTGGGTATGTTGGGTATGGGGCTTGAAGCCTTGACCCACGATATCCTTAGACACGCCGGTCAGGCCTCGCACCAGGGAGCTTTTGCCGGCCTGGGGCTTGCCGATTAGCAGGGCTTCGGTGGTGGGCAGTTGGTCGCGCACCGCCGCCAAAATTTCGGCCACCCGATCGTCGTCAACCTGAAACCACTGGTTGAGCTGCTGGGCGGGTTTGAGCTGGCGGGCGCGATCGCGCAGGGCCTGCCATAGCCCAGTGCTAGCAGGCCTCCCTGGGTTGGCGTCTGGGTTGGCGGTGGCCGCCTCTTGTGCTGGGGGATCGGTGGGGTTGGGGTCGCCCATGCCCGTTCTCTCCTAGGGATGACCGGGGATGGCTCGGGATGATGCCATGTCTTTATCCTATCGTCAGATGTCGGCGCGCCTGGGTCGGGTCTGGGCCTGGTTTGAGTCCGCTCTGGGGCTAGTCGTCGAGCAAGACCGAGGGATGGCCCGGTAGGGTAGCCTGCTTTGCTGTGGTTCTAGCCGCTGGGCTACGGCGGCTATCGAGCTGGCCCTGGGCAATGGGAACTGTGAAATGGAGCTGGCTGCCTTTATTTTTGCCCTCCGACTCAGCCCAGATCGTGCCCCCTAGTCCTTCGACAATTTGCCGACACATGGCCAGGCCCAGCCCGGTGCCCCCAGTGGTCCGGCGCAGGGCCCCTTCTTCTTGGTAAAAGCGGTCAAACACGATGTCTAGGCGACTGGGCTCGATGCCGCGCCCGGTGTCGGCCACGGTGACTTGCAGGTAGGTGGGGCTAGCCCGGGTGACCTGGATGGTGATGGTGCCGGTGGCGGGGGTAAATTTTTGAGCGTTGTCGAGCAGCTTGGCCAGTACTTCGACCAGCCACTCGCCATCGGCCCGCACCAGGGGCACTTGCTTCGGAATTTTGACTTTGATCGTTGGGATGTCAGGGCTGCCGTGGCCACCGCGAATGCTGCTGAGAGCCAGATCCACGCATTCTTGAATGGAGAGCGACTCCAGGTTCCACTCTACTCGACCGCTTTCGAGCCGAGATAGGGTGAGAAAGTCCTGCACGAGCTTGCGCATGCGCTCGGCATCTTCTAGGGCCGATTGCAGCATAATTTGCCGTAGTTCGGCGGGCATGTCGGGTTCGGTGGCTAGGCTTTCGAGGCAGACCTGAATGGTCGATAGGGGGGTGCGCAGCTCATGGCCCGTGATGGCAATCAGATTGCCCCGGGTGCGATCGAGGGCGGCGAGCTGCTGGTTGAGGTCTTGCAGGTTGGCGTAGGCCTCGGCCTGAATAATGGCGACACTCAGCTGGGCCGCGATCGCATCGACCAAGGCCCGATCGTCTTCGCTCCAGTCGTAGGGCTGGGGCTGGCAATGGTGCAGCTCAATCATGCCCACCAGGCGGCCCTGGTAGGTGAGGGGGACAATCAGCCAGGCCTGAATTTGCCATCGCTCAATCAGCGGCTGAATGGCCGCTAGCTCTTGGTAAAAGGGTGACTCGCGATCGTGGGTATCGGCAATGGCGACAGTTTCCTTGGTGTCTTGCACGTAGTCGAACAGCGGATTGGTGGCCAGGGGCCAGGTTTCTCCCAGCAAGGACTCTACGGTGCCGTTGAGGTGCTGGTGGGCAATGATCACCGTGGCATCGGTGGCGCTACAGGGGTAAATCAGGCAGCGGCAGACCTGGAGTGCCTGGCCCAGTTCCTGGGCCGCCTTAGCAAAAATCTCGGTGGCTTCGAGGGATTGGCGAATCACTGAGGTCATGGAGTTGACCAAGCGCTCCCGGCGCTCTTGGGCCGAGATCGACTTGTAGGCCTTGAGCAACTTGTACTGCCCCGCGTGCAGGTAGGTCACCAGCCGCTGGGTAAAGGGATCGGGGCCACCGCTGCCGTCCAGGTGCGCTGTCGGGGCCAGGGTAGGGTCGATGTAGCGCTGGCGGGCGATCGCAAGTTTGTTGGCCAGGTCAGGGCGGTACTCGCCAATGCGATCGAGTAAAATTGCCGCCGCCTGTTGGCTCACGTAGCGATCTTGAGTCCAGATTCCTTCAAAGCGGCGGGTTTGGTCCAGGGACGAGCCATTGGTGGCTGGCTCGGGCGATCGCTCTCGACAAATTAAGCAGGCACTGTAGCCTACCCCAATCACCACCAGGTGCCACTCCTGAATCAAGGTATCGTCCGTCTCACAGGCA
>JAIXUR010000066.1 GCA_027483425.1 Cyanobacteriota bacterium
CAGGGCCTGCGCCCTGGGTCGGTGCCCCTTACCCTGGCGCAAAATTAAGTTTTCAGAAAGCCGCTTCAGGCCTATGCTTTGAGGCGATATAGTCGTCAGACCTGTGCTTCGAGTGGATAGTTCATGCCCAAACGCTCCTCTGCCGCTGTCTTTTTAGGTCTTCTGATTGGTTCGAGCTTTGTCACCTCAGGGTTGGCGGCCCAGGAGGTGCCTCTGGCTCAGGCTGCGGGCCAGGCAGTATCGGGGCAACAGGCTGAGACAGCGGTGGCGGACTGGTTTGAGGCCAACCGCGATCGCCCCACCCGAGTGCGGGCCTTTGTGCAGCGTATGCCCAAGGGGGGCGACATCCACTCCCACCTCAGCGGCGCGGTCTATGCCGAGCACTATCTCCAGTGGGCCGCGGCCGATGGCTACTGCGTTGACCCGGCGGTGCCGGCCCTGGTGGAGCCCGCGGCCTGTGGTCAAGACAGCAGCTACTTTCCGGCCTCGGAATTGGTGGGCCGCCCCGACACCTACGATGCGCTGATCAACCTGTGGTCTACGCGCAACCTGCCCTTTGCTGGACAGTCGGGGCACGATCAGTTTTTTGAGGCGTTTGGCGGGTTTGGCCCGATTTCTTCGGTCTCGGCGCGGCAAGACGACATGGTGGCCGAGGTGGCCAATCGCGCCGCCGCTCAGCAGATTGCTTACCTCGAGCTGATGATGACGGTCAAGGGGAGCGAGGTGCGCCAACTGGGGCGCGAGGTGGGCTGGAGCGATGACTTTGCCCAGATGCGCCAGCAGTTGCTCGATCTGGGTCTGATGGATCTGGTGGCCCAGGGCAGCCAGGAGGTGACCGATCTCGAACGCGAGGTGGCCCGCACCCTGGGCTGCGACACGGCGGTGGCCCAGGCCGGTTGTGAGGTGACGGTGCGGTATTTGCAGCAAACCACCCGCACGCGGCTGCCCGAGGAGGTCTTTGCCCAGTTTGTCTATGCCTTTGAGCTGGCCAAGGCCAACTCCCGCGTGGTCGGCATCAACCTGGTGGCCCCCGAGGACAACCCCGTGGCCCTGCGCGACTACACCCTGCACATGGAGATGCTGGGGTTTTTGAAGGAGCAGTTTCCCGAGGTCAACATCGCGCTCCATGCGGGAGAGCTCACCCTGGGGCTGGTGCCCCCCGACGACCTGCGCTTTCACATTCGCCAGGCGGTGGAGGTGGCCCAGGCCAGCCGCATTGGCCACGGGGTCGCCATTCTCTACGAAGACAATCCCTTTCAGCTCTTGGAGGAAATGCGCCGCCGGGGCGTCCTGGTGGAAATTTGCCTCACCAGCAATGAGGTGATTCTCAACATAGAGGGCAACGAGCATCCCTTTTTAGACTATATGGCTGCCGGAGTGCCGATCACCCTGGCCTCTGACGACGAAGGCGTTGCCCGCATTGACCTCAGCAACGAGTACCTGCTGGCGGCGCTGCGCTACGACCTGGGCTACCGCGATCTCAAGCACCTGGCCCGCAATAGTTTGGAGTACAGCTTTTTGGACGGCGATAGCCTGTGGGCCGCGCCGGACTTTGGGGCGATCGCCGCCCCCTGTGCGGGAGATACACCCGGTTCAGCGACTGTGTCGGGGGACTGTGCCAGTTTTTTGGCGGTGAGCGATCGCGCCCGCGTCCAGTGGCAGCTAGAGTCTGAGTTTGCCACCTTTGAGCAACTATCCTCCTTTCAGGTCAGGAACTAAAGGCCCCTGTTTCTCGATCAACTCAAGCTACCCTGGTGGTGTTCAGCCCTGTTGACTGCCCCTGCCGATGGCTATGACCGTGAATTCTCCCCAGCTTCAGCCCGAGCCGAGACCCTTAGGGGGTCGCTACCGGCTGATTCAGCCCCTGGGGGCGGGGGGCTTTGGCCAAACCTTTAGCGCCCAAGACCTGCACCTGCCGGGGCATCCCCTGTGTGTGGTCAAGCAGCTCAAGCCCCAGGTCACCACGGTTGACGAGATGCAGGTGGCGCGGCGGCTGTTTGACACCGAGGCCCAGACCCTCAACCAGCTAGGGTCGCACCCGCAAATTCCGGGGCTGCTGGCCCACTTCGAGGAAGATCAAGAATTTTATCTGGCCCAAGAGTTTATCCAGGGCCATGCCCTGACCGAGGAGCTGGGTACCCCCTGGACCGAGGCCCAGGTGATCGCGTTTCTGGGCGATCTGCTGGGAATTTTGGCCTTTGTCCACCACCATGGCGTCATCCACCGCGACATTAAACCCTCTAATCTCATTCGCCGCGCCAGCGATCGCCGCATCGTGCTGATTGATTTTGGTGCGGTCAAACAGGTCAGCACGCAGCTCACCGGCCAGCGCTCGGGCCTCAGCCACACCATCTCCATTGGCACCCAGGGGTATATGCCCAGCGAGCAGGTGGCCGGGCGACCCCAGTTCAGTAGCGATATCTATGCCGTCGGGGTCTTGGGGATTCAAGCCCTGACCGGGTACCCACCGACTCAGCTGGAGCCCGACCCCCACAGTGGTGAGCTGGCCTGGCAGCCCTATGCCCCCCAGGCCCATCCCGCCCTGGTGGAGGTGTTAGACACGATGGTGCGCTACGACTTTCGCACCCGCTATGCCACTGCCGCTGAGGCGTTGGCGGCCCTGAATGGTCTGCCCCCCGCCCTGAGCAGGTACGTTGCGGCGGCCCAGGGCCAGGCTGCCCAGGCCACCCAGGCCACGGCAACGGTGGCGGTGGGGCGTCGTCGAGAGCGCACCCAGATCCCAGCCCCAGCTCCCCAGGCCCCGGCCCGGCGGAGAGAACCGCTGCCCTCGCCCAGCCAGTCCCCCAGTCAGTCAAGCAGCCCGTGGTGGCCGCTGATCGCGGGGGCCACGGTGGCGATCGCGGCGCTGTTCGGTGGCCTGGCCTGGCGGTCAACCTCCTCGACGTCGGCTCCCGCTGCTCCGTCGGTAACCGCCCCCGCCCCGGTTGCTGAGCCTGCACCCGAGGCGATCGCCCCACCAGCCGAGGTCAGTCCTGAACCCGTGGCTGTCGCGCCTGCGGAGCCCACTGCGCCAGAGCCAGCGGTGACGGCTGACCCCGCTCCATCCGCGCTAGACTCCGAGGTGCGCTCTAGTGAGCTCACCCCAGCAGCGGCTGAGGCGACGGTGGCGGCGTTGTATAGGGACGTGTCTAGTCAGGACTGGGATGGGGCGCGATCGCAGTTTGGAGATGCCTTGGCGGCGCAGTTTGACCCTGGCTTTTTTGCCCAATTCGACCAGGTCTCCGTAGAAAACCTGCGGGTGACTGGGCAGACCGCCGATGCGATCGAGTTGCTGGGCGAGAACACCTACGTTTACACCGATGGCTCTACCCAGCGAGAGGAGCGCACCTTTACGCTAGAAATGAGGGATGGCCAGCCTCGCATTGTGGCCTCTAGCTTTAAAGGGGTGCTGCAATCAGACCGATGAGGAGAGTAGCCAAGTTTTCTGCTGGTTCCCAGGCTCCGCCTGGGAATCTCGAGAGGGAGGCTCCACCTCCAGAATCATGGCTGAGGCTGAGCCTCAGGGTCTGCGCCCAAGCGAAGCAAACTTTGCCTCCTCTGGGCTCACCAGGCTCGTGGCTGAAACTGGTCATCGTTGAGAATCGCCACGGTTTCGCCTGATTGGGCCAGCACAAACAGCCCCTGCCGGTAGGCATAGCGATCTGCCCCCGCCTCAATGCCAATGCCCGCCACGGCACCATAGAGCTGCATCGAGGCGTACTCTGGAAAAAAGTCCCGAAACCGTTCTAGGTCAACTACAAAATCCTTTACATCGGTGACGCTCAGGCTGCTCTTGACCTCAACCGCTAGGACATGGCCCTGGTTGACCACCAGTACGTCAATTTCGAGGGTGTCGCCCTGGTGTCGCCGCCTCACCCGCTGGCTAACCTGGTAGACCGGAATGCCGCGTTCCACAAATAGGTGCTCACAGGCTGGGGCTACCAGGTCTTCCACAAATCGGCCCCAGGCGCCCCCCAGTGCTCCCAGTTGTTTCCCCAGTGCCCCCAGTTGGTGATTAAGCTGTTGATTGACCTGGCGATTCTCCTGAATCGTCGCTTGAATTTGGCGGTCAGTTTCTTGCGCCTGCTCTTTGAGCAGGCACAAGAAACTGACCGCCAAATTCAAGCGACGATTCAGGAGAATCGCCAGGTCAATCAACAGCTTAATCACCAACTGGG
>JAIXUR010000432.1 GCA_027483425.1 Cyanobacteriota bacterium
CAAGGTCATGGGCCGGGCGTAACTCCCATTGTCAGGGCTCTAAGTAGCTGGGCGTAATTAAACTAAAGATGCTGGTGGGGGTGGAGGGGGTGAAACCCCCTGCCTGGGGGCGCAGCCCCCAAACCCCTTCTTACAATTAATTAGGCTTACCTACTTACCACAGTGCAGTTAATCCCATGATGCTACGAGAACTGGACGCTTTTGAGGCCTGCTGGTTAGATCTTAAGGATATTTACCCCACCAGCGGCCAAGACAATCGGCTGATTACCCAGGCCATGGGGCAATTGGTAGATTTCATGGCCAAACCCACCCAGGTGGAGCAAGACCTCCCTGACCACCTGAAAATTTTGTTCCGACGGCTAGCATTGGCCTACTTTCAGGGCTATGTCTCCCGCCCTGGGCGACAGGGAGCAGTCAGGATCACGCCGACCTCGCCCCCCGCCGACGGTGGACAGCGGCAGCAGGAGATTGCGGCGGCGGTGAGCCAAGTCAAGGCCCTGGCCCAACAATCCCAGGCGCGGCTGCGCCAAAATGGGGGGGCATCACCTCAGAGCGATATCTCTGAAATGGAGACGTTAATTCTTGATGGGCCTCAGCACTGGCTGCCAGCGGCCCAACGCTGATTGCGGCAGGAGGAAAGACCAGAGGAGAGGCCAGCGCGGTATCGTAGTGCTATGGCCTACGAACCTCTGCACCACAAGTATCGCCCCCAGACCTTTGGCGCTCTGGTGGGGCAAGATGCGATCGCCACCACCCTGTCCAGCGCCTTGCGCCAGCGGCGTATTGCCCCCGCCTACCTGTTCTGCGGGCCTCGGGGCACCGGCAAAACCTCCAGTGCCCGCATTCTGGCCAAGTCGCTCAACTGTATTTCCCAGGACCACCCCACGCCGGAACCTTGCGGTACCTGCGAGACCTGCCGATCGATCACCAACGGCTCAGCCCTAGACTTTATTGAAATCGACGCCGCCAGCAACACGGGGGTCGACAACATTCGCGAGCTGATCGAGCGGGCCCAGTTTGCTCCGGTTCAGTGTCGATACAAAGTCTACGTCATTGACGAATGTCACATGCTCAGTACGGCGGCCTTCAATGCGCTGCTCAAAACCTTGGAAGAACCGCCGAGCAATGTGGTGTTTATTCTGGCCACCACGGATCCCCAGCGAGTGCTGCCCACGATCATCTCCCGCTGTCAGCGGTTTGACTATCGGCGCATTCCCCTAGAACCGATGATTGGCCATCTGCGAAAAATTGCCGATCAGGAAGAGATTGTCATTGATGATGAAGCCCTGCGACTGGTGGCCCAGGTTTCCCAGGGTGGCTTGCGCGATGCCCAGAGTTTACTGGATCAGCTCAGCCTGCTCGAGCCGCCCATTGCCGCCGACGCAGTATGGGATCTGGTCGGAGCCGTGCCGGAGCGCGATCTGCTGACCCTGGTGCAGGGCATTCTCAGCGACGACAGTACGATGGTGCTCGACCAGGCCCGCAAGCTAATGGATCGGGGCCGGGAGCCGCTGATTGTCCTGCAAAACCTAGCCGGGTTTTACCGAGATTTGCTGATTGCCAAGACGGCGGGCGATCGCCCCGACCTGGTCGCCATTACCCCCCAGACCTGGGCTGACATGCAAACGCTGGTGCAGAGTCTCGATGCCAAGCTGTTTCTGCTGGGGCAGCAGCATCTCCGCAGCGCCGAGGGGCAGGTGAAAAATACGACCCAGCCCCGGCTTTGGCTAGAGGTAACGCTGCTGGGGTTATTGCCCTCCACCCTAGCGGGCCAGACGGGTAGCGCGGGCGCAATGGTTATTCCCGCCCGACCGGCGGGAGCCGTTACCCCTGCCATAGCGCCAGTCATAGCGCCTCAGCCAACGGCCCCTAGCATCCCACCATCCCCCGTCCCCCCACCCTCAACCGATCTACCCCCACCCTCGGCGACACCTAGCCCTGGCGATCGCCCCAGAGAGATAGAGCCACCACCGCCTGCTGAACCCCTGTTGCCACCGCCACCCGCCGCCGATGGCAATCTACCTGACCTGAATGATCTATGGATCCGGATCATTGCTGTGCTAGAACCCCTGGGTACCCGCGCCCTGATGCAGCAGCAGGGCAGCCTCCTGTTTTTTGACGGCGTTGTGGCCCGCGTCGGCATCAGTTCCAGGCCGCTGTTTAAGATGGCCCAGGGTCGCGTCGATAATGTCGAAGCGGCCTTTATCAAGGTATTGGGTCACAAGGTGCAGGTTTCCCTGGAGGTACTGCCCGACCCAAAGCCTGAGGCCCCAGCCCCCAATATTTCCCAGGCAGTGGGCCAAAGTCAAAATGATCGCCCTGCCCCCCTGGGGCCAGCTACTCCAACGGCTCCACCTGCCGCCAGCTCCCCGGAGCCGCCGCTGGCCCCAGCCACACCGATCCCAGCGGCGATCCCTGAACCCACCGAGCCGCAGATCCTACCGGCGATCGCTAGCGACTTTGACCGGGCCGTGAAGAACTTTGCCCAGTTTTTTAATGGTCAAGTGGTAGAGCTAGACGATGACCTTGGCCTCAACAGCGAGCCGCTCAAACCCTCCAAGGCCGCCGCCCAACAACCATCCCATCCCGACAAGGATGTGCCCTTCTAGATCGGGGCGGCCCCTGCCAAGGATTGCTCCCTCAATTGACCACCACAATCCGAATACCACGGCGGGTTTGGTTGGCGCTAATGCGCCTGATTACACCGCTGCGTTCATAGTCAAAGGACACATTATCAATGCGCTGGAGGCGACCACTGCTGGCGAAGTAGCTAAAGCGAATATTGTCTATAGTCCGAATGCGGCCACTACTGTAGTAGGTAAATCGAGTATTCCCTAGCCTGCGAAGGCGGCCATCATCAAAATAGGTGATTTCAG
>JAIXUR010000336.1 GCA_027483425.1 Cyanobacteriota bacterium
AGGAACTATGTTCAGACTATGGGAACCCACCTAGAACAGAGATTGCTCACCCCCCTAGCAATCAAAGGCATCCATAAAGCGTCCCTGCACTGAATCGAAAATCTTGGTGCAACACAGATTTCCTCTTCTGCCTTCTGCCTTCTGCCTTCATGTATCAGGCCAGCGCTCCTCGCCCTACCCCCCTCGCTCTACCAGGTCGGGTCCACATACAAATTAATCACGATCGCATCTTGACCCGGCGGTACCGCTGAAATGCAGGCGCAGATCGGGTCTGGGCGGCCCTCTAGCTCCACCTCGCAGGCGTGGCACGACCCCATTAGGCAGCCGGTGGGAATCGTCACCCCGGCGCGATCGGCCACCGCCAGCAGCGGCTCTCCCACCTCCGCCTCTACGGTGACGCCATCGGGCAAAAACTGTATGGAAACGCTCATAGCGGCACCGATCGCTCCCTAGGCCTTGGCTCTAACCTGCTTGAGCATCGCAACCAGGGTGTGGTGGGCGTCTTCGGCTCCCTCGAGGGTGTGGTCGAAGGGCACCCGCACAGTCGTTTGGGCTCCGTCCACGGTGACGGCGAGGGTCATGCCCTCGGGGTCCACTGCTTCCATCACGGCGGCAGTGGCGGCGGGCTGGTTGCCGTAGGCGGTGGCGTAGAGCAGCACCGCTTCGGTATGGTCATCGTTCATGTGCTTGCAGATGCGATCGCTCACCGCTGGGGTAATTGGCTCAGCCATAAAAAATCCCGTAGACTACTTCAGCATTGGCCATTGGTTACATCTTGTTATGATACCGCCCCCGTCCCCGTCTTCAGAGCACCCCTGGCCCACCGGCCACGTTTTTCAGAGTCCAGGGGCGCACCTGACCTACCAGGTGGTTGGCCCCTGCTGTCGCTTGTTCGATCGCGAGCAGTTGCCCTGGCCCTGCTGCCGCATTCAGTGGCGGGGCAAAGAGCCCAGTTGGCGACGCATTGGCAAGCGGTTTGTGCCCGACATGGCCACGCGCAAATCCCCCTCCTACTGCGTTGAAATTGTCGGCCACAGCTACGGAGCCCAGGCCTTTGTCACCACGCTCTACACCGCCAAGCTCGATCGCGACACCCAGCGGTGGTGGTACACCCGGCTGTGCCAGGAGGAGGCCACCTCCCCTAAGGGAGAAAGTTTGTAACAAGTTTGTGACAAAGGGGGCCTATGGATCGCCCATTGGCGGTAGTCTTATGCTCATGCTGTGATGTTTTTTGAGGTAGAAACCCTATGTCAGCTGCCTTTTTACCCTCTATCCTGGTTCCCCTGGTCGGTATCGTTTTCCCCGCCGTCGGTATGGCCTTCTTGTTCCTTTACATTGAGCGGGAAGACGCTTAGGCCCTAGGGAGACAACCAAGACGTTCGTGCTGAAAGCCCATTCCTCTGATTTGCTTGAGGCCCCCAAGCAAGACTTCAAGCAAGACATTCGGGCCTACTTCGATCGCATTGCCCCCGAGCTAGATCGCTGGAGTCGTCGCAACCGCTACTACTACAGCGATTTAGTCCGGCTGCATCGGTTTATTATTCCTCCCGGTAGCCGGGTGCTAGAGATCGGCTGCGGTACCGGCGATCTGCTCCAGGCCACCGCCCCGGCCCTGGGCGTCGGTCTAGACTTTGCTCCAGCGGTAGTGGCGATCGCCCGCCAAAAATATCCCCACCTCGTTTTCTACAATCTGGATGCCGAAGCCCTCGACCCGGCCCAGCTCAGCCCAGACCATCGTCAGTTTGACTACATCGTGCTGTCGGGGGTGCTGGGCTACCTGGGCGATATTCAGGCGGTGCTCCAGCGGCTCCAGCCCTTTTGTCAGCCCCATACCCGGCTCATTTTGAGCTTCCACAATTTTCTGTGGGAGCCCCTGCTGGGTCTGGCCGAAACCATTGGCCAGCGTCGCCCCCAGCCCCTCCAAAACTGGTTGGGTATCGACGATGTCGCTAACCTGCTCACCGTCACCGGCTACCGCCCCCTAAAGCGAGGGAGACGGTTTCTATGGCCGAAGTACGTGCCTGGGGTGGCGGGTTTAGTGAACCGCTGGCTGGCCCCCCTACCCCTGGTCAAGCATCTCTGTCTGACCAATTTTGTCGTGGCTCGGCCTCAGCCATCCCTAGCTAACCCTCAGCCATCTCCCACCTGCTCGGTGATCATTCCCGCCCGCAACGAAGCCGGGAACATTGCCGCCGCCGTAGCCCGCTTGCCCCAGCTGGGTGCCCATACCGAGGTCATTTTTGTTGAAGGTCACTCCCGCGACCAGACCTGGGAGGCCATTCAGGACGTGGTGCAGGGCTACCAGGGGCCGTTTACTCTCAAGGCCTTTCAACAAACGGGCCGAGGCAAAGCCGACGCAGTGCGCCTGGGGTTTGCCCAGGCCACCGGCGACATTTTGCTGATTTTAGATGCCGACCTGACGGTGCCCCCCGAAGATTTGCCCCACTTCGTGGAAGTACTGGCCACCGGTCATGGGGAGTTCGCCAACGGATCGCGGCTGGTGTATCCCCGCTCAAAAACGGCGATGCCCTGGCTGAATACCCTGGCCAACAAAATCTTTGCCCTGATGTTTTCCTTCTTGCTGGAGCAGCCGTTGAAGGATACCCTCTGCGGCACCAAGGTGCTGTGGCGGAGTGACTACGATCGCATTGCCGCCGGACGCAGCTACTTTGGCGACTTTGACCCCTTTGGCGATTTTGACCTGCTGTTTGGGGCCTCAAAGCTCAACCTGCACATTGTCGAGGTGCCGATTCGCTACCAGCCGCGCACCTACGGCAGCTCGAATATTGCCCACTTCCGAGAGGGGCTGGTGCTGCTCAAAATGTGTCTCTACGCCTCTCGCAAGCTCAAGTTTTGGTAGGGTCAGACCCCGGCACAACACCAGCCCTAGCCAGCGTTGCTACACTGTGAGTCAACGTAAATCCTTGTGGAACTACAGCCTCTGTCGTTTCAAGACCTCACCTTACTGACCACAATGACAAAGCCCATCATGCTCCAGGTTGATGCCGACGTGGCAGATGCCTTTAATCAGGCGTCGGCCAGTCAACAGCAAATGATTCAGTCTGTGATTAGTCTGTGGCTGAAGTATATGGCGCAGCCCAACAGCCTGGAAGAAATTGTTGATCAGATTCGCACAGAAGCAGCCTCTAACGGTCTGACACCAGAAATTCTGGCTGGTTTACTGCAAGATGACTAAATTGAGGCTGGTTTTAGATACCAACACGCTGATCAGCGGCCTCCTCGTTCAGCCATCGATGCCTCAGCAGGTTTTTGATTACGCGACATCCCAGGCTATTCTCTTAATGTCGAAAGCGACCCAGGCTGAGCTAGAGCGTGTCTTAATTAGGCCAAAATTTGCCCGCTATGTTTCCCTAGAGAAGCGCTTGAAGTTTATTGCCAGCCTTACGGCTCGTTCCGAGCAGGTTGAGATCACCCAACGCCTTGAAATTTGTCGCGATCCTAAGGATGATAAATTTCTTGAGCTGGCCATCTGTGGATCAGCTACGCACTTGATTACAGGGGATGATGATTTACTGGTTCTCAACCCATTTCGCAACGTTGAAATTCTTAAATCCTCCGATTTCGTATCAAATTACAGTTGATGGCCCAATCCTGTAGCGTCATTCGCAGACTACGAATATGTGAGGAAAGGTCTAACAACGAAAACACCCAAGCATTTTGCTTTCTCTCAAGGGTGAAGGCTCTGA